>JBQCEA010000498.1:0-4972 GCA_051960695.1 Mucilaginibacter sp.
CTTACTTTGGCAACGTTGGCAACCGGCGGCTCTGCACCAAACAAGGCAGGCACATCCGTTGGTATTTGCTCTATATCACTGGTTACTTTATTGAAGTAATCGACCGAACCGGTAAGAGCATTATTAAAGAACCCGAAATCAGCACCGATGTTGAAAGTTGCTGCGCGCTCCCAGGTCAACAATCCATTTGAAAGATTGGTGCCTGCACCGCCCTGAAGTACATTATTGAAACCATAAGCAGCCGGATAATTGAAATAAGTGGTTTCATAAGTATAGTCTCCGGCGGTCTGGTTATTACCAACAACACCGTAGCTGGCCCTTAATTTCAGATTGTTGACTGTATTCCTGATATTATCCATAAACGATTCATCTGAAACCAGCCAGCCTGCGTTTACTGAGGGGAAAAAACCGTTTCTATGGCCTTTCGCAAATTTGGACGATGCGTCATCCCGGAATACAAAGTCCGCAAAATACCTTCCCTTATAATTATAATTCACACGGCCAAAGGCAGATAGCAAGCTGTTTGCGGATACTCCGAGGCTGTTATATGAATTCGTAGCATCGATCAGCGTACCTGTTGTTGAAGTACCGAAGGTTGGGTCGGTCAAAGTTTTTTGCAGTTGAAATCCGCTTCCGGAATAATTCTCGCTGGAAACGCCCAATGTAGCACTTAGACTATGATCATGGTGAAATACCTTGTCATAAGAAGCATACAATTGCGTATTGAAGGCGTTGGATTTCGCATTATTGTCAAAAGTTGTCAGGTCGTTACCATAAACACCAGCCGGCACATAGTTAACTTCTGTCCTTCTGAAGAAATTGCCATTATTTTCAATCGTACCGCCAAATACACCGGTCAATTTCAATTCTTTGGTGATGGATAAAGTACCGTTCAAATTGCCAAAAACGCGGTCGTTATCTGCCTGGTCCCAGCCGCCCTGCTTCAACACGCCGTATTCGTTGTATTGAGAGGCTACAGGGTTAGTCAGGAAGTTTCCCTGCGCATCAGTCCAACTGTAATTTGCAGGAACACGGTTTGCGTCAGCGATGATGTTATTGTCGCCTACGCTGTTGGTTTTATTCCTGGTTTTAGTGTATTCCAGGATACCATTCAATTTGAACTTACCGATAACACTGGTTTGGTTCATCCGGAAATTATATTTTTGATAACCGAACTTGTCGCCTGATCCACCATTGCCGATAAAGTTGCTCAGCTGATTTTGATAACCACCAGATATAAAATAGCTGCTGGTTTCCCCGCCACCGCTGATGCTCACATTTTGTGTCTGCAGGGGCGCGTCATAAAGCAGGTGCTGTATATTCCAGGTACCGTTACCCTGTGCTGCCAGTTGCTGAATTTGCTCCGGCGTATAAGCAGGGGGCAGTCCTGAATTTTCCAGGGCTTCGTTTTTATAATAAGCATTATCTGCACCGCTTACTTTATGAACCAAAACGTCAGGCACCTGCAAACCATAACTACCGTTATAAGTAAGCGTCGCTTTCTGGTTGAATTTGCCGGCTTTGGTCGTAACCAAAATAACACCATTCGCACCGCGGGAACCATATATTGCAGCCGAGCCTGCATCTTTCAATACAGTTACGTTCGCAATGTCATTCGGGTTCAGCAGGTTTAGGTCATTCACATTTTGTGAAACGATTCCGTCGATTACCAGCAGCGGGTTGTTATTACCCGTTGTAGCAATACCCCTGATGTTGATATTTACATTAGCGCCTGGGTCAAGTGTTGACTGCTGGATGATCAGGTTGGGAGATTCCCCCTGTAAGGCCTGAAAGGTGTTCAATACGGGCTTATCGCCTATGTCTTTCGAACCCACAACATTTAACGAGCCATTCACGGTTGCCTTTTTCTGCGTGCCGTAGCCCACGACTACAACCTCGTTCAGCACATTGTTAGGTTCCGGTTGCAAGGTCACATTGATAACCAGTTTACCTTCTATGGTTACTTCTTGCTTTACGTAACCAATGAACGAGAAACGCAATTTCCCCGAGATCTGGTTGTCCGGAATGCTCAGGGTGTATTTCCCGTTCACATCAGCCATCGTACCGATATTGGTACCAATAAGCTGAATGGAAACACCCGGCATCGGTTGGCCCCGCTCATCGGTCACCTGGCCTGAGATCGAAATGTTGCTTTGAACAAGCATTTTTGCTTCGTTGGTTTTATTCGCAGCGTAAGCGGGAGCGAACCAGGCGGCCATCAGCAGCAGCGGTATGATCCGCCTGCATGACTTGCTGAATCGCCATCCAAGTTTTCCCATGTTGAGTAATAGTTTAATTCTCATAATAATTGGTCTTGATTTTTATGAATTGTTGTACATTTTTATTTTTCTGACGGTAGTTGAATTGCCGGAATCTTTATGAAAGTTCTTTTTCCAGTATTCGTCGATGCTTTCCAATGATCTGCCCTTGGTTTCCGGTATCAGTTTCCAGGTTACCCAAATAGCCGGTGAACAAAGAAGTGCAAAGAGGAAGAATGTCATGGCCGGACCGAGGCCCTCAAGAGAAACCGGTGTTAGCTGCCCAACCAGGAAATTACCGATCCACAAGGACAGCGTAGCCAGCGACATGGCGATGCCGCGCACACCATTCGGGAAAATTTCACTTACCACCACCCAACACACAGGCCCAAAAGAGAATGCGAAGCAAGCAATGAATATTAGGATAAAGATCAATATCCACGGGCCATAGGTTACACCCAGCGCAAAGAGTATCCCTATGCCTACAAGAGAAACAACGGCCCCGATAATACCTGCGAATAAGAGTGGCCGTCTACCCCATTTATCTACTGTAAAAATGGCCACGAAGGTGAAAATCACATTGACAACACCAATTGTTACCTGGCCGCCCAGGGCATTGCTTAATGTAAAACCGGCACCTTCCAATATTTTGGGACCGTAATAGATAACTGCATTTATGCCGCATATCTGTGAAAGGAATGGCAATAGCAGCCCAATGTAAAGCGCTCTGCGATAAACCGGTTTAAACAAATCCCCCGAATTCGAAGCAGGTTCACTTTTTTGCAATGCCAGGAATGCTGAAATTTCATCATCCGCCTTTTCGGGGCCGTCTATTTTAATCAATATAGATCTTGCTTTATCAATCTGGTGTTGAAGCAACAGCCAGCGGGGTGATTCCGGGACGAGAAATAATGAAAATAAGAATATCCCAGAGGGCAGAACGCCAAGCCCCAGCATTGCGCGCCAGGGTTCTGTCACAAAAACTTGCTGTAAAGTTTTTTGAGCATAAGCAGCACTGTGAAAACTTTCGATATAGGCATTAGAAAAATAAGCAACCACAATGCCCACAGTTAATGCCAGCTGATAGAGCGATACCATTGTTCCTCTATAGGAAGCCGGGGAAAATTCAGATATATATAGGGGTGAAACCATGGATGCAACCCCTATTCCAAGGCCGCCAACCAGGCGGAACAGAACGAGCTGCAGGAATGAGGAGGATAGCATACATCCTAATGCAGACACCAGGAATAGCAGTGCTGAAAGAATAAGGACGATCTTTCGTCCGTATTTGTCACTGATCTTTCCAGATGCAGCAACGCCGATAATACAACCGAGTAATGCGCAACTCACAAACCAGCCCTCCTGAACAGCATCCAGACCGAAGTCGTGTTTAACAAATCCTATCGTGCCTGATATAACCGCTGTATCAAAACCGAAAAGAAAGCCGCCAAGCGCCGCGATCAAGCAAACGAGGTACAAAAAACCTTTGCCTATATGTTTGTTTTGATAATATTGTGTTCCCATTATCTGTCCTTTAAAAATGCTTTGATCACTTTTGCGCGGGTTTTGCCCAGGTTTGTTATTTTGAAACTCTCCGCAGCTGCAGGGATAACAAAGGTTTCGGCGTAGACAAACCGCTGCCTTGACCCGTCCTTGGTTTCAAGCAAGATCGCTTCTCCCTCAACAAGCATCATCACCAGGCATGATTGATCGGTAGAAACCGTAACATCATTGTCGAATTCAATGCGGTGAACATCGTAAAAATGCTCTCTGTGAGTTGGAAGATGAACAACCCTCATATCCTGCGAATATTCCAAAACCATTGGTTTCGAAATCAATTCATCCTTAACTTTCTGACCCTTTCTCTCAAAATCGAGGTTGTTGAAAGCATGTTCGATATTAATTGGCCTTGGATTACCATCCAGGTCGAGCCTTAGCCAATCATACATTTTGAAAGTAAAGATGTAGGGCGTCGCACTTATTTCCAGCACCAGGTTACCGGCTCCGGCGCTATGGACCGTACCATTTGGAATAAGAAACAAGTCATGCTTTTGCGCAGAATGACATTGAACAAAATCTGTAATATTTACCTCCGTGTTATTTGCCTGGCTGTCTTCAAGGGCTTTGCGGTATTTAACCGGATCGATATCATCCTGGAAACCTAAAAACACATTAGCCTCTTTTTCACAATCCAGAATGTAATAAGTTTCATCCTGCGTAATGGATTCGCCAAATATTTCTCGAATATATTGAAGTCGTGGATGACACTGGATAGATAAATTCCCTCCCTGAACTGTGTCCAGGAAATCAAATCGTATCGGGAACTCATCGCCAAATTGGCCGGCATGCTTGCCCAGGATCTGATCACGATGACAAAACATCAAAAAGTCAAAAGAAACCTCTAAAAGCTTGCTGTCGCTTTCCAAAATGACACCATTCTCAGGCACGATCAACTCAAATGACCATGCATAGTTTACGACATCTTTATTGACGCCGGGAATTCTGTTTTTTATCCACTGCCCTCCCCATGCGCCAGGCTCGAACCAGGGACGTACCCTGATCACGGAGGTACTCATTTTGGCCAGGCCTTCCAGAAAATGTTCTTTTTTGATCCAGCTGATGCCGCCGGGCCATTGACCGTCGGCTATTATGCCTATACGTTCTAATAATTTCTTTTTATGGGCATTGCATAATACCCAATCAACGAAGTAATA
>JBQCEA010000499.1:0-3036 GCA_051960695.1 Mucilaginibacter sp.
GACCAAGGTCAAAACCTTCATCAACTAACAGCTTATGTGCATAGTTTGTATTATCCCAAAGTTTAGCGATGCGTTCAGGTTCACTGATGATGATATCAAGCGCAGCTAAAACACTGGCTACCGAACCCGGAGGCATGCTTGCGCTGAACATTAATGAACGGGCGCGGTGTTTCAGATAATCGATAGTTGCAAAATCAGCAGCTATAAAGCCACCAAGCGATGCCAATGATTTACTGAAAGTACCCATGATCAGGTCGACATCATCAGTCAGGCCAAAGTGTGAAGCGGTTCCAGCGCCTTTTTCACCGATAACGCCTAAACTATGAGCGTCATCAACCATAATATTTGCACCAAACTCTTCGGCAAGGGCTACTATTTCAGGTAGCTTTACAATATCGCCTTCCATGCTGAAGATACCGTCAACTACAATTAGTTTTACACCTTCTTCCGGCAAAATGCTCAGTTTACGGCGAAGGTCTTCCATATCATTATGGGCATATTTAATAACCCTTGAGAATGAAAGACGGCTGCCATCGATCAATGAAGCATGGTCGTATTCGTCTAAGATCAAATAATCAGTTCTGCTGCTGGTAATGCTTGACAGTACGCCCAAGTTTACCTGGAAACCGGTACTAAAGAGTACGGCCGCTTCTTTACCAACATATTCAGCCAACCTGTTCTCTAATTCAATGTGTATATCAAGCGTTCCATTTAAGAACCTTGACCCTGCGCAGCCTGTACCGTATTTGTCAATTGCTTTTTTAGAAGCTTCTTTTATTTTAGGGTGATTAGTTAAACCTAAATAAGAATTAGACCCAAACATTAATACACGTTTACCATCTATAATTACCTCTGTATCCTGGCCCGACTCAATAGGTCTGAAAAAAGGATATACACCCCTTTCCCTGGCTAATTCTGCGTCTTTAAATAACGCAATCCTGTCATGTAGTTTTTTACCCATGTATTAACCTTGCTTTAATTTTTTGTAAAAATATGTTGAATAAGTTTACAATTTATAGTTAGCTTATTGATAACGTTTACATTACACTTTACAGCGCAATGTAAATTCTGATAAGGCAAATTAATTAAATTTTTTATTTAATTCACGTCACAAATTTTCATTTTTTTAAAAAACCTGTAAAAAGGGCTTTTCGTTATTTTGTTTAATACTGATAAAGTAAAAATGCTGTTGCGTAATTCTTAATTAATCATATTTATGCCATAATTGGTAACTGGAATGATTTTTTTGAAGATTTATAAGAAATATTCCTTTTAATTTACACCATTAACAGCTCTTAGTCTTATCCATGAAAAAAAAATACAGTCGGTTATTAATATTGTTTGCTACGTTGTTTTTTCCGGGGTTTATTTATGCCCAGAAAACAACAGACACATCGGTAAAAGTGCTGACTTTGAAACAATGCGTTGATTTTGCATTGCACAACCAGCCCGCTGTGAGGCAAGCTGCAATAGACGAGGCCATCAATGAAAAAGATATCTCGATAAGCCTGTCGGCGTGGCTGCCACAGTTAACGTCTTCCGGCGCATATAATTATTACTTTAAGGGCAGCCCGGTACTTTCACCCGGCGGCGTTTCAACATCGGGTTCTAATATTAATAATTACTCAAGCCTGGGATTGCAAGCCAGCCAGGTGATATATAATAATGATGTGTTGCAGGCAGCTAAAGCAGCTAAATACTCTCGTCAATATTATAAGCAGAACACAACGAGCAGCCAGATCAATGTGGTATCGGATGTAAGTAAAGCTTTTTTTGACGTGCTTTTATCTCAAAAACAGCTGGATATTTTAAATGAAGACATTGTGCGTCTGCAACGTAGCCTGAAAGATGCTTACTCACAATACCAGGCCGGTACTGTTGACAAAACAGATTATAAACAGGCTACTATTTCATTAAATAATTCTATTGCCAGCCGCAAACAGACCGAGGAGGCTATTAAAAGTAAGCTGGCCTATCTGAACCAGGTGATGGGATTAGGTGCTAACAATAAACTGGCCTTGTCGTATGATTCAACACGATATGAGGCGGAAGCCAGCATCGATACTAATCAGCAGCTTGACATAAATAATCGTATAGAATATCAATTACTGCAAACGCAAAAAAATCTTCAAAACGTCAATATAAACTATTATAAATGGGGATTTTTGCCGTCTGTGTCGGCTGTAGGCGCATACAATTGGGTATACCTCAGCAATAGTTTTTCTACGCTATATAATAATGTATATCCTAACGGGTATGTTGGGCTTTCGGTTAATCTTCCCATTTTCCAGGGTACTAAACGTTTACAGAATTTAAGCAAAGCACGGTTACAGGCTGATAGGGTGGACCTCGATATTGTCAATATCAAAAATAGTATCAACACGGAGTATACCACAGCATTAGGTAATTATAAAAGCAACTATACAAATTGGCAATTATTAAAGCAGAATGTGAGTTTGGCCAAGGATGTATATAAGGTAGTAAGCCTGCAGTACAGGGAAGGCGTTAAAACTTATCTTGATGTGATAGTATCACAATCTGATTTGCGTACTGCCGAGTTGAATTACTATAATGCATTGTTTCAGCTGCTTTCGAGTAAGATAGACCTTGAAAAAGCATTAGGCACCCTGAACGTACAATAAAGTGAATTTAATCTCATGAAGCATAAATATATAATTTGGATCGCCCCGCTGGCCTTGATAGCGTGGGTATCATGTAATAAAACCAAAAAGCAGAATACGGCACTGCCGCCAACGCCGGTAAATGTAGCCGAGGCGAGAAAAGGCGAGGCTGTATATTATGACCAGTATCAGGGCACTGTAGTCGCACTGAATAATGTGGAATTACGCGCTCAGGTAGCAGGCTACATTACGGGCATATTCTTTAAGGAGGGCGAAATAGTAGAAAAAGGCAAACCTTTGTATGAGATAGACCGTCGTAAATACCAGGCTGCTTATGATCAGGCTGTAGCTAATTTGGCAAGTGCCCAGGCCAATTTAGTGAAGGCACAGAAGGACGTTGACCGTTACAATTACC
>JBQCEA010000500.1:0-5484 GCA_051960695.1 Mucilaginibacter sp.
CATTCAACTCATCGATAGCATTCTTATTCAGGAAGGTTGCCATGTTGTCAAAACGAGCATCACCGCCATAATAAAACGAAGTATGATAGCCGTTGTACTTTAAAAGACTGAGAAGCGACAAATGCACTGGCATATTATTGCCTAATTCAAGAAAACCATTTTTAGCAAAGGGCAATGAACCTAATACCGAAGGCAGAACGGCGAACGTACGTCCTCCTTCGCTTAAAAAGTTTTTCCAGTAAAGACTTTGGGATGATAACGAATCGATAAACGGTGTAAAGTTGCCTAAATAGGCGCCATCATTGGTAAATGCCCTGCCAAGACCTTCAACCAGTATAATTACGATATTCGGTTTGGTAGCACCGGGCTTAAAGAACGGTGAAAGTACATCGGCACTGGTATCGCTATGCAAAAATGGATAATGCTCCGGATCTGTATATTTGAACGTGGCAACTTTGCTGCCCTTTCCGTTGTCATAATCGTTGATATAGCTGTCGGCATAAATATCCGTTTCTTCATTGGTCGGGAAAAAATGCTTGTATGATTCGCTCCAGAAATGATCTGATTTATTGATGATCAGGTTATTGGCAAAGTCGGATTTAAGGTTACCGCTATGCGCCTGGGCATTAGATACCATTAATAAAAACGAGGCCAGCGGTAAAATAGTTACTATGTAGCCATGCACCTTTATACGCTTTGGCAGAAACAAGATAGCCGCGCCTGCCATAGCGATCAATATAACGAATAGCAATATCTGGAAAACATTGACCCCGCCGGCGGCACCTACGGTTTGACGGATGTCGGTCATTGAATAACCGTAAATATCAGCCCCCAATGGTACCATTGCCGTAGTAAAATAGGAGACAAGCCCCATTTGGACTACCGAAAGCAGCACGATAACTATTCCGTATGTTGCCTGTGCGAACTTTTTTGAGATCAGGTGCAGTATGGTATAAACTACAAAGAAATACACAAGGCATTTTAACCAGAACACCACATCATTAAAGAACGACCACCAGATCACCTGACCTAAATGGGCAGGGGTTTCGTGAGCTACACAATTATAAATGATCTCGAAAATGGTTAAAACAAAAATTAACAGTAACCATACCATTGATAAGCGTGCAAATGAAAGCGCGGCGTAACTGATCCTGGTTGATAGCTTTTCCCTCTTTTTGGATTTTATCTGCTCCATTACTTAAACTATTATGCGTTATTTTCTGAGGTAAAGCCCTGCCGGGTCATTTCGCCCCATGAATTATTTTTTCGTAACAAATCAAAGTTTCCCTTTATGGCAGACAGTACCACAAATGGATGAAAGACGAATGGTTCGAGAATGGCAACTAATACCAGCTTCAGAATATCCTTCCTTTGCTTGTATTGGTTGTAGGTTAATACTTCCATCATGATGGCGAAGATCGAATACAGTATACCGATACAAATCACACCGACCATGATAAGTATCGCCTGCCAGTTAATTGAATAAGTAAAACAGTATATGATGAGCCCAACCGTACCGAAAAACTCAATGATTGGAGCCAAAAACTCAAAAAACAGCCAATACGGATAACTCAATATTCCCAATATACCATATTGCGGGTTGAACAGCATTTTCCGGTGGAAACTCAGCGTTTCTATTGTTCCGCGCGTCCATCTGTTACGCTGCCGTCCTAATATTCTGAATGTCGATGGTGCTTCTGTCCAGCATAGTGGGTCCGGAATGAAGCTTACCTTATACGGTTCATCCAGCTCTTCCATATAGCGGCGCATGCGTACAACCAGCTCCATATCCTCTCCTACCGTTTCGGTACTATAGCCGCCGCATTTGATCACTATCTCGCGGTCAAAGGCGCCAAATGCACCAGAGATCAATAACAGACCGTTCAATTTTGTCCAGGCCATACGGCTAAGCAGGAAGGCCCTTATATATTCAAGTGTTTGTATACGAGGTAAAAATTGCTTTGGCAGGTTAACTTTAACCAACCGGCCGCCTTCAATTTCGCAGCTGTTGGCAATGCGCACCACCCCGCCCGCTGCTATAACCCGTTTATTGGTCGACTCTAAAAAAGGTTTAGCAAGCTTTAGCAAAGCATCCTGCTCAAGTACGCAGTCAACATCAATACACACATAATAATTATTGCTGGCAATATTAACGCCTACGTTGAGGGCGTCTGCCTTACCGCCATTTTCCTTGTCAACCACAATTAATTTCCGGTAAACGGGGTTACGGCTTTTGTATACGCCCCTTACCGGTTTGGTTTGCAGGTGGCTTTTTACAAAGAAGTCGGCTTTATACAGGTCATACGCCTTGATCAATTTCTCGAGGGTATTATCCCTGCTGCCATCGTTGATGATAATTACCTCAAGGTTATTATAATGCAGGGAAAGTAACGAGCGTACATTCTCGATAATGGTAGCGCCCTCATTATAAGCCGGCGCCAGGATACTCATGCTTGGCGTCTCTGATGAGGATGCCAGCAAGCGATAATCGGTAAAACTATTTTTGTTAAGATACGACCGTGTCTCGATGATCGAAAATGCGCCAATAAGAATGTAGCATATCATTAATATGATGGAATAAAGCAAAATTCCATATGTAAATAAGTGCAATATAAAGGTTTGCCAACTCACGCAGCGATCTCCGATTTTACATGTTGAACAATTTGTATCAACGTTCCTCCAACCGCAGCGGCATGTTCTTCCAGCGAACGAAGACCTGCTTCGCCGCTCTTTGCAAGTGCTTCGGCGGCACAGAATTTTAGTTCATCATTATCGTAATCGAGTATATCGGTCAAAAACAAAACATCCCGTTCAGTGCTCATCGTCCTCATGGCTTTCACCATTTCCACACGGTGCTTATCATCCTCTTCCAGGAACCGCGATATAAACTGGTCGGCTGTTTCGTCAGTATAGATCTCATTTAAACAAAAAATAGCTTCGGAACGCACTTTTCCATCAGGATGGTCAAGGCATTTTACGATCTCATCATATATATCAAACCTTTGATAAATCCGGGCAAGCTTCAATGCAAAAATTACAACGCTATTATTTTTAGATTTGATCCAATCGCTCAGATCAATGTTTTCGGGCGGAACGAGTGATAACTGCTGCAATAACTTGATCTGCTGCCAGTCTGATATAGGATAACTAACAAAGTCCAAAAAACTTAACCCCTGAAAGCCCTCAAATTGTACCAATGCCGATTGCGCCTCCATCCGTACATGCTCGTTCTCATCATTAGCATAATAATACAACTGGTATACAAACTCCTTCATTTCCATCAGGGTAAGCTCCTGGATAACTTCGGCAATAACGTACCATTTGCTGCTCTTAAACTTTTTCAGTGCATATCTTCCCAACCCAAGCTGGATGTAAAGATGTTTAAGATTCTCAGACGCAGTACCGCTTATATTCTTTTTGGCTGAAATGATCTCCTGTGTAAGCAATTTGCGAAAGTGCTTATCATTCATCAGCTTTTTGGCCCGGTCTGTAACAGGTATCTCGGTATCTTCTTCTATTTCCTCATCCTCGTAAAAAACTGCTTTACGGATCAGCAGGTCCGAGATCAGCCGCCATTTACCATGCTTTTTCTCATGTAAATTCCGGCGGTACATATACAGCAGTATAAACGTCAGCAGACTGAGTATCAAGAAAAAGATACCTATCAGCGCGACGTTTTGTATCTGCCACCCGATCATAAAAGAATTATATGTAAGCGCTAAGGTCACCAACGTATTTTATTGAATTTCAGATCGTCATTTTACAAGAGCGCCGCTAAACCTGCGCACACGTATAGATAGCTCATTAGGGCTGAATGGCTTGGTCATGTAGTCATCAGCACCAAGCTGAAAAGCCTCAAGTACAACGTTCTCCTGGCCCATACCCGATAATATGATAACCGGGGTACCGGTAGGATATTTCTTTTTCACCGCACTAACCACTTCCAGGCCAGATAGGTAAGGCATCATGATATCCGTTATTACCAGGTCGGGTTTAAATTCTTCCAGCTTGCTTACAGCCTCGCGGCCGTCTTGGGTAACAATAATTTCATGTCCGTCTTTTTTCAGGCGGAACTCCAGCATTTTTACCATCAATTGGTCATCTTCAGCTACCAGGATTTTCATATTTCGTATAATTATAATTTGAGCTCAATTGCCTGCAGCATATCAGCAAGCAACCAGCGGTTTATACGAAATCACTTATGGAATAGTTCCAAATATCAGCGGCATAAAAAAAGCCTTTTTACATTTTGCAAAGGGCTTATATTCAATTTATGCAAGAATAACAGCTTCCATAAGGTCAATTTCTTATGTTATTTATCTTGAGCGCATCAAAGGGCCAGCAAGCTGCAATTAGTCGCAGTGTTCATGTTCATCCCGGCACATGAACGCCGTGAACACACATGAACACATAATAATCAAGTGGTTATATTTTGCTCCTACTAACAGAATCTGTTATAGGATATTATATCCAGATTAATTGATAGTTTTATTTTTAATAGCTGACATTCTTAATGCCATATCTTTGATCTCTGTTTTTCTTGCTAATTGATCAAGCCAGTTTTGAGGAATATTTCGATGCCCATATAATAAAGCTGCCAACCCTCCTGTAACGGCGCCCGTTGTGTCCGTGTCTTCTCCTAAATTTACCGCTTTTAATACCGCATCTTTATAACTATCAGTATTTAGCAAACACCAAATACTTGCTTCCAAAGTATGAACAACGTACCCACTACTTTTTATTTGTTTTTCTTCAAATAAATATATTTCATCAATCAGCAATCGGTAAAAAACATTTATCTCATCAGCACCAATAAAAAGCGACTCTAAGAATTTAGATATAGTTGATTGCAACATTTTATAAGTTTCGTATTTATCTATTCCTTTAGCGAGACACAATGCAAATTCTAAGTAATAAAAACAAGCTATTGAAGACCTTATATGGCCATGAGTGATTGATGAAACTTCCCTTATAATCTGATACCTTTCATATATCGGCTTATCATAGATGTATATTAATAATGGCAGAATACGCATTAATGAGCCGTTTCCATTACTGTATACTTCAAAATCGCCTGCTAAATCAGGCCGTACTCCGCTTAATAGTCGTTCTATTGCGTGTTGTGTAGTAATGCCGACATCAAATACTTTATTGGATGCAGTCCAGTAATTATTATATCGCCAGTTAATAAAGTTTTGCGCGATTGCTTTTAAATCGTATCCTGAAATGAGTGCTTCAGCTAAACAAAATGTCAATGAGCTATCATCAGAAAATGTACCGGGTGGCAAATTATAAGTTCCAAAACCTATCATATCTTCAACCGGCCTTTTTTGGATCTCGTCCCGGCTTTTATATTCAACCGGAACTCCAAGTGCATCACCTATGCTTACTCCTAATAATATGTCAAGGCTTAGATCAAAAAAATTCTGTAGTTTATTCAATGTTATTTTTATATTACTTCAAGTATGTATTAAAAAAGTCGAT
>JBQCEA010000501.1:0-3641 GCA_051960695.1 Mucilaginibacter sp.
AAATACAGTTGTACATGTAATTACAGCCTGCCCTGGTTTTTATGTTTCTAACATACGTAATTTAGCCTTAGCCAAAGACGGCTCACATCAGGGCGAAAGTAGCATGGAGGAAGAGAAAATGATGACCGCGGAAGAGGTTGCGAAGATTATTGCGGATGGTGTTGAAAAACGCAGCCGTACACTGATCATGACCGGGCAAGGGAAGCTAACAATAGCCTTCACCAAGTTTTTCCCGGCGTGGCTGGATAAACTGGTGTACAGTACGTTTGCTAAAGAAAAAGATCCTTTGCTGAAATAAGATCAATTGTTGCAAAGACTATTCGCTGTCGAATATGTTTTTGCCTCTTTTAATTACGATCGTTATAATTAAAACTACTGGTATAAGTGTGATAACTGTTCCTAATATGGCGTAAGTACTCATGGCTGTTTTAGGTTTTGTTAAGTAATAATTAAATTTACTTAAATTTTCAGTAAAAAGGCATGCGTACTTTTACGCAATTTTTTGCGAAATACTACTGAATATCAGCTACTAAATGGAACAGTTAAGCTTTTTTGAACAGGCTGGTCAAAGTCCTTTGTTACCGGCAGATCTGCTGGATTATCACCCAGGGATTTTTAATGCTGATGAAAGTGCAGTGTTGCTGGAAAAGTTTATCTCAACCGTTCCGTGGAAGCAGGAAGATATACAGATGTACGGTAAAGTATTAAAAACGCCCCGCCTTACTGCCTGGTATGGTGACAATGATAAGGATTATACATTCTCGGGTACTAAATATTCCCCAATCCCGTGGACGGAAGAACTGCTGAAAATTAAAAACAGAATAGAGCCCATAGCAGGTATTCATTTTAATAGCGTTCTATTAAACTATTACCGTAATGCCAATGATTCTGTAGCGTGGCACAGCGACGACGAATATGAATTAGGTGTAAATCCTATTATTGCATCAGTTAGCTTTGGGCAGGTGCGCCGTTTTGATATCCGCCATAAGCAGGAACATAACCGTAAATTCTCGATCTATCTTGAGAATGGCTCCCTGCTGCTCATGAAAGGTAACCTGCAACACCTTTGGGAGCACCGTATCCCCAAATCAACTCAAATAATGAAAGAGAGGGTAAACCTCACTTTCAGGGTCATTCATTAATTAAAGGTAAATCCAAATTGTAGATTTAATCCGATAGAAGGAAGCTGGCTGTTGCCGAAACGGGCCGGGGTTGATACAGCTACAAAATAGTTAACGTATTTAGTATGTGCATATACCTGGTTAAATACCGGGGTGAAACCATACCGGCCTGAGGTTTCAAACGCAAGGCGCGTAATAATAGTAAAGCCATGATCAAAGCGGAACATGGTGCCCGGATCGAAAAGCAGGTTGCTCATTTTACTGGTGCCTGCGCCCCATTTTATAGTTGGCGTAAACTCATAGCTAAAACCAAAGCGGTCACTATAAAGCACATTGACACCTGCCGGAAAGCCGATGCTGGTTGTCCCGTTAAAATTGGATGTAGCGGCATCTTTGGTTACGGTCACAAAAGGAATAATAAAACTCACATAACCAACGGCTTTAGGGTAGGTGTTTATTTTTGCTGCCGTTTGGGGTATACCCATAATTTTTGTCGTGTCTGTTTTCATGGCCGACTGGGCGAATGAACTTGTTGGAAGCATAAGTGCAAAAAAGCACACTGCGATAATAAAATGCAGCATGCTTAATGATAGTAGATGTTGTTTCATAGTGCGTAGGGTGATTGTTTTAATGTGCAAGTTACCGTTATATATTTAAATATATAACGGTATGTAAAAAAATATTAAAGCGATAAACGCTTGGTTTCCTCTTCCAGAAAATTGGCAAAGCGTCTTCGTAATTCTCGATGATATTCTATCAGTTTATAAGCTTCAGGAGCGAGCACAGAACCGCCACCTTTTTCGCCTCCGGTTTGTGGTATTACAACTGGGGTAGCTGTCTGTATGTTTAAATGATTAATTAGTTCCCAAGCTTTTTTATACGACATTTGCATTGCCTTAGCTGCAGCGCTTATCGAACCCGTTTCTGCAATGCGCTCTAATAATTCTACTGGCCCGGGGCCCAAAAAGCGTTCGCCATTGGCTTCAATCCATAAACTACCGCCAACCCGTACTTTCAAGTCTTTCTTCAGAATGTCTTTGATTTGTTTCTTCATTCTACTATAAAGGTAAACAGTTGCTGTAAAATAATCGAATGGCAGCAATCTCTGACTGAATCTGTAACCTTATTTTAAGTAAATCTACTTGAGAATTAGTGCATTAGAATAAGTAGTATTCCGCACCATTTTGCGTACCAGCCCTGATGTCCTGTTTATGTTTTTGAGTCAATTTTGAATCGGCAAATGAGAAATATTTCAGATCAATTTAAAAGTATAGCATTATGAAAAAGACAAACTACTTACTTTTGGCATTAATGGCTATCAGCCTTTTGCTATTCGCACAATCGTGTGGTAAAGACGGTGCAACCGGTCCACAGGGGCCTGTTGGTGCAACGGGACCTACGGGCCCCACCGGAACAGCCGGGGCAACCGGCCAAACTGGTGCCACAGGTGCAACCGGAACGGCTAATGTAATTTATTCAGCCTGGATAACACCACCTGCCTACCCTGAGAATACCGTTTTTGGTACGGTTCATTTTGATGCTTCTATCACAGCTTCGACTATTACCCAGGATGTGCTGGATAAAGGAACCGTCTTAGTGTATGGCAAATTAGATGGTTATTCACCCACTATTTGGCCTACCGATCAGGTTGGCCAGCTGCCAATTGTTGTGACCTATCAGCTGAGCAGTGTTACTTACACGGATACATGGTCGGCAAATGTGACCCTCGGAAACATCCAGATTGATTTTGTAGATAATCTGAACTTTTATACCGGCATCTCAAATTTACATCAGTTCAGATATGTAGTTATTCCGGGTGGTGTGCAAACATTAGGCAGCATCAACCCCAAGAATTACAACGCCGTAAAGCAGGCATTTCATCTTCCCGACTGATCAATTTATCAGTCTGAATTAGATAATAATGAGATAAGCTCCGCCATATGCGGAGCTTATTGTTTAAAAATTCGTCGAAAAAGCAAATCCCACGGTCCCATCCTGGAAATTAGGTGTAAGTTGGGTGTTACGGAACCGGCTTTTCTTTGATGAACCTTTTTCTTCGGCTTTCTGGTCGCCATGCGTTATCCAGTTACGTATGGACGGATAGACGAGGTAGGCCAGCTTGGTTGAGAGTATTCCGAATCCCGCACCGGCTACTACATCACTAAACCAATGGTCGCGGTTATATAAACGGAAAACGCCTGTCGTTGTACCTATCAGGTATGCCGCAACACCATACAATGGCGATTTCGCATCATATTCCTGCGCCATAAATTCAGCGCCCATAAACGCGAGGCCGGTATGCCCGGAGGGAAAGGACAAATAATCGCCTTTATTGGGCCGCAGGCGATGCGTAAGCTTTTTAGTAATGCCCTCGCTTGCAAAAACAAAAAAACCCGAGAGACCAAGCAATGCAGTGCGGTCGATGAACCGGTTCTTGCCTTCTACGCCTGCCAGGTTCAGTGCATAAACGATCAGAATAGGCGTGACCTGGAAGTAACTTTCGGCTTTGGTACTAAATGT
>JBQCEA010000502.1:0-3557 GCA_051960695.1 Mucilaginibacter sp.
ACTAACCTCTGGTGAATCTGTTATGGCGCCAGCTGTACTGCAGAGTAGCTATGTTGGGAATAGATAAGCGCTGAAAGCATCTAAGTGCGAAACTAGCCACGAGATGAGACTTCCATAGAGGGTCGTAAGAGACTATTACGTTGATAGGTTACAGGTCTAAAGGTGGTGACATCAAAGCCGAGTAATACTAATAACCCGAAGCTTTCTTCGTGATGGGTAACGGGGCCGGACTTGTCCGGTCCCTGCCAAAACATCAACAGATAAGATAAAAAAATGTCGCTCTTCAATAACTTCTTTCAATCATGTTAATGTTAGCTTAAAGCTAAAAGACCAAAGCAAAAAGCTTTAGACTTTCTGCTTTCCGCTTTAAGCTCAACAAAAAGATATTCAGGTGCCTATATCGGCGGTGTCCACCTCTTCCCATTCCGAACAGAGAAGTTAAGCCCGCCAGAGCCGATGGTACTGCGGTAAAACGTGGGAGAGTAGGTCGGTGCCCTATTTTATAAGAAGCCTTGCAGCAATACTGCAGGGCTTTCTTGTTTTCGGTGTTGGGTAGAACCGTTCATGTTCACACACCATGAACAACCGTGAACATCATGAACGCTTGGCAATCAGCCATTTAGTTTTTTACACACTTCCTGTCAGAACAATAACGCCCCATACACTTACTGCCAAAATACTGTCACCACTTTCAACACGCATACCCATTATATTTGTTCATTGGCATTAACCGCAACCGTTAACCTTTCACTTTCACTCAATGAACCATTCTGCCGAACGTCCTTTATTTATAGAACAGATCCGTGCCGAAATCCGTGGTTACCCATTTCGGCCGGCAAAAAGGCAGGAAAAATCCACACCACCAGCCCCTGAATCATGTCGTTACCTGTTCACCGTTGGCACCGGCAACCGCTGGATGGAACTTGGCGAGCGTGAGCCGGAGCCTAAAATGCTTTTCGGCGAGTTTTGGCACCAGAATGAACTTTGTATCCTCTTTGCCGATACCAACGTTGGTAAATCCATATTAGCCGTACAGATTGGTAACAGCATATCGCTTGGCAAGCGCGTTAAGCCATTTGCCCTGGCTGCTAAACCCGCCAGGGTGCTTTATATCGATTTCGAACTTACTACAAAGCAATTCTATCAGCGCTATACACACCAGCGCGACAGTTACAATTTTAACGATAACTTTTTCCGCGCCCAGTTCAATCCCGATGCCGAGATGCCAGACCACTACAGCAATTATGACGAATGTATTATTGCAGGTATCGAGTACAAGATCAAACTGGTGAAAGCCACCGTACTCATTATTGATAATATCACCTGCCTGCGCGGCGGTACCGAGAACGCTGCTGTGGCGCTCAACCTCATGAAAAACCTGAAAGCGCTAAAAGCCGACTACAATCTATCTGTACTGGTACTGGCCCACACACCCAAACGCCGTCATCCCGGTTCACCGCTCTCAGCGGACGACCTGCATGGCAGTAAATTGCTTATCAACTTTGCCGACAGCGCCTTTGCCATCGGCACAAGCAGTGCCGACCCGCAACTGCGTTACCTCAAACAAATTAAACAACGCAGCACCGCACAGGTATATGGCGAAGACAATGTATGCCTTTGCCGCATCACCAAGCCCGGCAATTTTTTGCAGTTCAGTTTCGAGGGCAATAGCCAGGAACGCCCGCACCTGCGTACCTTCAATAGAGCAGACCGCGGCTTATTAACTCAAAAAGTAGCCGAACTCTCTGCCAAAGGACTTAACCAGCGCCAGATCAGCCACGAACTTCATATAGCCTTAGGATTGGTTAACAAACTCATGACGAGGTAATTAGATTGGTAAAAGCATACGCAATAATCTTGGCGTTCATACTTCCCCACTCTTTTTTTGAAATTGAACATTCGACAGATATTCAAAACTCCTTATTGAAATTTAATGATCTTCAAGATTTTTATGTTCGAATGATTATTGTCGCAGATAAAATCTGAAAGTCAGAGTACGAAAATAAAATTCGATATTCATCATTTAAAGAAATACAAAAACGAGTCAATTTTGTAGACTATGAGCTTCTCATCAAACAATATGAGTCTTTGTTGGAGCAGCAAAAATTTCATTTTATATTTTAACTCAGCTGTCACTAAAACATCGTATTTAAAATCAATAATAAATCAACGCGTCATGGCGAGGAACGAAGCCATCTCTTCACAGGATAATCAAAACCACCATGCACAGTTCGCGATTGCTTCGTCGCCGCTCCAGGGCCACTCCTCGCAATGACAAGTTGGAAAACGACGACTAATAACCATTGTCATTGCTTCTCCCGATTTTATCGGGAGAAGCAATCGCAAGGAGAACAGTAACCACCATGCACAGTTCGCGATTGCTTCGTCGCCGCTCCTGGCCACTCCTCGCAATGACAAGTCGGAAAACGACAACTAATAACCATTGTCATTGAGATCCCGATTTTATCGGGAGAAGCAACTGCAAGGAGGACGGCAACCGCCATGCACAGTTCGCGATTGCTTCGTCGCCGCTCCAGGCCACTCCTCGCAATGACAAATGCTACTCGTACCAGCCATCACTTAAATCATTCCATGACGGATTATTTTCTTCAATTAGATTAATTTTTTTCTGTCGTGAGCCGGCTTTCAGTTTTTTTCACGAGCAATTGCATCTTGTATCCATTGAAATTCTTCATAATAAACCAGCTTATTACACTCATACATCGCGGGGAATCCCTTAAGTGCTTTATTTTTATGTTGCCATATTCGGCCTTGCAGATCGCTTGTGACACCGACGTATAATACGGTATTGTTCTTATTGGTGAGAATATAAACACAGTAGCCGTGTCGCTTCATTCTACTAAAATAATAAACTTTGTCATTGCGAGCGTAGCGTCGCAATCGCAAGGAGGACGGTAACAATGCGGACATGCACAGTTCGCGATTGCCGCGTCACTACGTTCCTCGCAATGACAAATACCAATCCCTAATCTCCAGTCTCTAATCTCTATCTAAAGAACCTTATACAAGATCCAGTTATCGGTTTCGTAGATCTTTTGCAGGTTAAGGTTGTGGTCGGACTTTTTGATGGCGGGCAGGTAACGGTTGTTGAGCTGGGTGTAGCCGAACAGCGGGTTGCGGTCTGTAGCTATCAGGATGTAGTTTACGTAATGTTCCGGCGCTTCGCTGGCGCTGAGGTAGCTTTCCTGGTAAGGCAGAGTTACGCGCTGTATATGATCAGTAAATGCCACCACCGGGTACGCAATGGCATCATCTATTAATATCTGCTCGTTATTGGGCAGGGTGTTGATGAAGTCGGCAATTTCGCGGTTCTCAGCCTGGTCATCGCCGGGAGCCTGGTGAAACAGGGCATCGCTGAAATCGCGCTCCTCGATGATAAACGAGTTCTTGAGAAATACGTATCCGCTGCCGATCTGGAACAGCACCATAAGGCTGATGATAACCTTGATGGCGCGTTGGTTCTCGTGCCGGTGACCCCTGAACGTGATACAAAGCAGGGCGAGTATCATAAAGATGAGGAAATACTCCTGACCGAG
>JBQCEA010000503.1:0-5029 GCA_051960695.1 Mucilaginibacter sp.
ATCTTCTCTTGTTCTATCATCAGCTGGAAAGCTGAAAAAGAAGTTAATAAGGCTAAAAAAGTTGTTGCGTCTGTCAGGTCTTCACACGGATCATCGGGTGAAATGTTTACTGAATATCTTGATGAGATATATAATACAGCGCAATTGCATGCAGCCGGTTTAAATTTTGCAGTATTTCAGAAAGCAGTGACAGGTTTTTACAACCTGAAAGCTGAAAATAAGATCCCTCAGTATAGTTCGGTTATTACCATCGTCGATCTGGCTAAATCAAGCTGTACCAAACGTATGTGGATAGTTGACCTGGTGAATAAGGAACTGGTATTAAACACCTGGGCGGCCCATGGCAGCGGCAGCGGGGGCGATACACCAACGTATTTTTCAAATTCGTCAGACTCTCATGCCAGCAGCCTCGGCTTTTATGTAACCGATGGTGTTTACCAGGGTAAGCACGGCCGTTCTTTAAAACTGGATGGCATGGACGCAGGTTTTAACAATAATGCCCGCTCACGTTCTATTGTGGTACATGCGGCACCCTATGTTTCGCAGGCCAGCATTAATGAGTTGGGCCGTCTTGGCCGCAGCGAAGGTTGTCCGGCGGTTTCTCCAAAGGTTATCAATAAGGTGATCGAGAACATCAAGGGCCATACGGTGCTGTTCATCAATGGTAGCGATGATAGCTATACATCCAAATATCTTAACCAGGATGTGGCAGCTAACTATGTTTACCCGACCGCAAATACGCCATTGAACGCCAGCTTATAATTATTCAGCAGCAAGGTATTTCTTCAGATGGTCATACAGCACAATGTCGTGGCCGTATACATCGCGACGGAACTGTAACTGTCCATCCGGATCGGCCCAGCAGGTAACATAGGTTATGTAAACCGGTACCTTTGGCCTCAGGCCTATATCCTGTGGTGTTGGATCGTCTTCCTGCATATCCTTGGCTATAATGTTGTATTTCACCGTGTCGCGGAAGAGGGTATGGGCTAGGTCCAGAGGCTTTTCCAGGCGTACACAACCATGGCTTACCGCGCGCATCGAATATCTAAAGGCCTCTTTGGCGGGAGTATCGTGCAGGTAAACGCTGCTTTTATTGTCAAACAGGAATTTGATCTTGCCCAATGAGTTCTCAGCGCCAGGCTGCTGCTTAAATTCGTAGGGGCAATTCTCTTTGGTGATGTTTGACCAGTCTATTGATTCAGGGTCTTCGATCAGTTTACCGTCCTTATAAACATTGATGTTTTTGTTCGACAGATAATAAGGGTCTTTGGCGGCCTCTACAATGATCTCTTTGGTGGCAATGCTATTTGGGATATTCCAGACAGGATTTACCTGAACGCTGTGTATTACGCTGCTTAACAAAGGGGTCTCATGCGGATTGGGCTTGTCTGTCTTACAGGTATCGTTATAATTTTCGAGGTTATTCTGATAATCCTGATTTCTTCCCTGGCCCACACAAACCTTCATGCCCAGTACAGATCTGCCGCTGTCTATCACATCCAAATGGAAATCCGGGATATTTACACGTACATACTCATTTTCGGTTGGCTTATTCTTCCATCTCAGCCGTTCCATATTTACCAGCAGAATGCGTTTGGTTTCTTCTTTTGACATTTTTGGTGCTGTTACGCCTGCCAGATATGCTTTTTGTAGCGCCAGGTATTCGGGGTTCTTTGGCTGGATACTGTCGAGGTACGCCTTAACATCAGTTACCGAAAATGCCCTGCCCATGGATGTGCTGTCGGGCCGGGCGGTTTTTATAAAATAACGTGAAAAAAGCTTTTTCGGACTAAGAATGCCGAATTGCAGATCGCTGGAGTAATTTATCAACGAATTTGCAGCGGTCATTTCCAGCAGGGCCATATCATGATACGCCTCGTCCAGGGTTTTTATCGCATGCTTATTTTGAAGTTTGCTTACCAGGGAGTCGATAACATTGGGCTGGAATACCTGGGAGTTAATGCCATGCTCGTTTGCCTTATGGTAATAATCGGTTTCTACCTTCAGGTCGCCGTTCCATAAATGGCTCATTGTGAAGACAGGCTCGTAATTATGCTTTTCGTAGTAGCTGATGATAAAATCCGCGTTCGACATTTTATCGCGATTGGCAGCCAGTACTTTTTTGAAAACAGCAGCAAACTCCTCTTCGTCGGCATTTTTAAACACAGAGTTATGGGTATGTTTATATAGTATGCTTGCCATTTCAGTGCGGTGTTTTTTACAGCTCTGAAAAGTTATAAGCAAACAGCACAATACAAATACTAAGGTAAGGCCGGTGTATTTTTTTACGTTAGGGTGGATAGTCATATTAAATTATTGGTCAATATAGTTTATTTGAAGCAATCACTATACCATACCTGATAAATTTATTTTATGGTAGATTTGACTAACAGACTCTGCCGCAATTGAGGCATTTATTATACAAATCAAATAAAAGTTGGACAGTAATGTAAAAAGAGAAGTTTGGCTGCGGGGGCCGGTTGAAGGGATACCTGACCTGCTGCAACCCATAGCACACGCTTTACTACAGGCAAGGGAAGAGGTAGAAGCATTAATGGTTGGTTTCCCTGAAATATTTTTGTGGGTAAAGCCATCGGGTATGGCATCGCCTGCATTTCATTTGCAGCATTTAACCGGCGTGCTGGGCAGGTTATTCACCTATGCCAGGGGCGAAATGCTTAACCAGCAGCAATTGGAATACTTAAGTTTGGAGGGCACGGAAACTACCGATGCCCCCGGCATGGATGATCTGCTTAAGGCATTCAGTGAACAGGTTGATAAAGCTATTTTGCAGTTGCGTGATACAGATGTGGCTACATTAACAGAAGTGCGCGGTGTGGGCCGGGCGCAAATACCCTCAACGGTTATTGGTTTGCTCACACACGCAGCCGAACACGTGATGCGGCATCTTGGTCAGCTGATCGTTACATCCCGGCTATTGCGGAACTGAAAATAGGTTATGATTAGTTAAGATCAATATCTGCGAATGAGATTCTATTTCGATTATATATACTACAGGATGTATCAGGCATTCTTTAAATGGGATGGCACTTCTGGATCACGGGCTCTAATAGGTATAGCAATGATTCAAACCCTGCTTGTGTCCGAAATTATAACTGTAATTCTTAGGATGCTTTTTTTGCGTATTCAATTAAAACCTTATTTTAAAGAGATAGCATTGACTTATGTAATAATTGGTGTCATTTTCCTTGTTTTAAATATGAGAAAATATGCGGGAAAATATTCTGATTACCAAGATCATTGGAAAAATGAGCCTGAAGGTAAGAGAACTTTAAGAGGCATATTAGTGGTTTTATCGCTTATCGCTCCCTGGATGTTATTTTTTATTATGACCAATATCCTGGGTTAAATGACAAAGAAAGAATTAAGCAAAATATAATTTGACAAGCCCGAAGTAGTTTTTTGAATCCTGAATATAGAACTACAACAATTGCAGTACCTGCTTCAAACTCTCCGACCTGTACGTAGTATTAGCCTGCCGGTGCAGATTGTTGGGATCAAATAAAAAGGTATCGATACCCAGCTCCAAAGCGGCTTTTATTTCTGATTCCGGGTCATCGCCAATGATGAGTAGTTCCTGAGGCTCATAACTGTATTTCTTCATGATCTGCTCAAAAGTTTCTTTCTTGGTTTGGTTGCTGGTTTCAAGGTCAACAACGAATATTTCCTTAAAGTCGCGCTCTATATCAAGCTGTTTTATTTTGCTGTATTGCAATTTCGCAAACCCCGAAGTAACCAGAAATTTATCTAACGGAATATCCCTCAAATGCTTATAATCCTCAAAGGGTTCCATCGGCAGGTTGTAGCTTAAAGTACTTAGAGCCTGTATCATTTGCTGCCTTACATGGTCATTCAAACCGTACTTGTCTGCTATAGCCTGAAAGGGCCTGCGGGTCATTTCTTCCTTGATCTTGCTCACCGTGTCAGCGTCTCCATTGTTGATAATAACCTCATTATCATCGAGCACTTTAAAAAGCTTAACGAATAAGTTATCGGCAATAGAGCTTACCGGGTAAATGGTATTGTCGAGGTCGAATATTAAGGCTTTCTTCATATCAGAATACAGTTTCTTCTAATGGCACAACGGTGTTTCGTTTATTGGTATATTGGTAAAGCATCCTGAAACCCAAAGATGCTGCTAAGGTCACTCCGCCCACCAGCCACCACAAAGGATAATAACCCCATTGGGCAGCAATAATTCCACCCGCAACCGGACCAAATATCTGGGCTATAGACCACGCTATGGTATACATGGCAGCATACTGACCGCGGTTACGTTCGTTAGTACGCGTTATCCAGAAAGAGTTCATGAACGGCATCGACATGATCTCGCTTCTGTTAATTAATATTAATACGATAAACGAGGAATAATAAGCGGCCGGTAAAAAGTTAAGCAGCACAAAGCCCGCTCCGGTTAATATAACACCCATACTAATGTATTGCAGGGGATGCTTTTTCCCTTCGAGGCTATGGATGATCACCATCTCGAAACAAACGATGAGTAAACCGTTGACGCCCATCAGTATGCCGATGAATTGTTCGCTGAAATGCCACTGCGTTTTGTAAAAAAGTGATTGCATGCTGACCAGCTGGAAGAAGCAGCTTGCAAACAGGATGACAAACAGGATGAACATCAAATAAACGCCGTCGCGGTAAACAGAATCGGCTGCAGTTTTAACCGCATTTTTAACCGGGCGGATGAGCTTTGATGCAGGAATAAGTTTGAGCAACAACAGTCCGGCTAAGATATTGGTACAACCATCAACCCAGAAAAGCAGGTGATAATTGATCTGTGCTAAAGTACCGCCGATCAGTCCGCCAAATGCCCAGCCCAGGTTTACGGCTAAACGGTTAAGCGAGTAGGAGCGGGTCTTGTTTTCGTCGGTGCTGTAATAGGCAATAGCGGTGGAGTTAGCCGGACGGAATTAATCGTTACAAACACTCAGAACAAATGAGCCGATACCCAGCGTTAAAAATGTACGCTGAAAGCCGAGCAAAATAAACA
>JBQCEA010000504.1:0-3888 GCA_051960695.1 Mucilaginibacter sp.
GTAAGGCCGCCACGCGTTCCGCATCGTTATCAGGTATAATATTTATACCATATACGTTATCCATAGGTAGTAGTGATAGTTTCTAAAAAGACTAAAATATAATAAATTGAAAAAAGTTTTTACAGAACGATCCAATAAGATCATTCACCACGAAAATAAGAAAGCCATGGTCAGTTGCCATGGCTTCTATAAATCGTTAAGTCTAAATTTAAAGTACTGCCACATATAGGCTTCCTGCAGGTACTATCCTGGTGTTTTGTATTACTGAATAGGGCAGGTAAAAATAGCCATGATAGCCCCATGGAGTGCCCCATGAGTTTTGGCAGATAAATACACCGCCGCCCGGTTGAGAACTATCATCAATATATCCGATGATAGGTACTGCATGGCCACCCATCAGTTTAATACCTGAAGCAAGTGAACCACTTGTGGTAAGCGGGTTATAGGTGTATTTGGTAGTACTTAGGCTTTCAAAATACGGATAGCTTGGTGATTTGTCATAAACATTAAAACCCATCATAACAGGTTTATTATTTAGTAAAGCGGTTTTAACATCCGCCACCAGCGCGCTTTTGGTATCTGTAATAACATAATAACCGGTAGTGGTGGTACCGCTGCTGGTGGTTGTTCCGTTTTGTTTGCCAATAGGATAGTTATAAGGCGCCATAGGTATGGTATTAGACCCATAGTCGAAAAAAGTATAAGGATATACTTTATATGGCGAGGTTGAAGAGGTAGCCACGTTATACCCGCCGGAGCCTGTCACCCAGGGATAAGTATAATCGGCCTCATTTGATATACCATCAAAAGTATAGCCATTATAGGTCAATGCTTTGCCTGTGCTGGTATTGCTTGATAATCCTTGTAAGGTTTCTCCGATGTTGACCATATTGGCGCCGGGATCAGTACCGATCGATCCTCTGTTGATCACAACACGTTCTACGAAATACAAAAACAATGGACTTAACGCATTTGCGGTTGACCCTCCATATTCAGGCTCTTCGGATGTATTAGGGATCTGGTTTTGGGTAGCAAGGGAAAGCCCGTTTGCTGTGGTAAAGTTGGCAATTGCCGGTATTGTACCTGCATTATTCTTGTAATTGTACAATATCTCGTCCGTTTCAGCACCACAAAAACCCGTGCAGGCGCCCAGTTGTCCCTGGTCCCTTATTTGTGGCGAAACCAGCAAATAGGAACTATAAGCAGGACCATTATATTGTAAGCCATTGGTCTGCAAATTATTTTTAAAAAGTGCAGCGGAGAAAACAGGCACATTAGCCCAGTCAGACGGCTCCATCTGATTCAAACCGAGCCCATGGAGATTACTCAAATCATTGGTTGAAGCGGTTGGAGCAACGTTTTCGGCAGATTTTTTACAGCTGTTCAAAAAAGAACCTGTGATCAGTAGGGCGGTGAAGCCAATCATAATGCGTCTCATAAACTGTGTTTAAGTGAATGTGATACAAGGGGTTAATTAAACTAATATAAATATCTTTTTTGATATTTTTTCCATCATATCTCAAAAAGATATCAGACAGTAAAGAATATATAGGCGACGCGTTAAAAAAGTGCGGCCTCAGGTAAACCATTTAACATTTTTATTGTCTGATATAGTATGAAAACCTTTATCTATCTCATCTTCACCTGCTTGATCTCGACATGCGCATTTTACGGGGCATTGAACCTGAAAAACCCGTTTCCGTGCTTTGCGGTCGCGTTCGGTGTTTGGGCACTATTTCTATGGGCCTTGAACCGCCGTATGAAGAAACATGCGGCAAGGCGTTTCAGGGAGCGGTTGTTTGAAGATTATATGCGTTCCAATATCTCAAACAGGATAAGGTTCTAAATTCACACAAAACGCAAACAACAAGCATGCAGCAAGGTCTGCCACTGCCACTATAAACCGCCACTCGCTTACCTATATTGTCAGCTATATGCTAATTCTTTAGGTATAGATTTAATTTTTCTAAAGTATTAGTTAACTTTGTTAGTAAATTAGTGCCATGCCATTAAATAAGATAACGGTTCTTTATGTAGATGACGAGCAGGACAATTTGTTCTCTTTCCTGGCTACATTCCGTATCAAGTACAAAGTTTTAACTGCATTTAGCGGAGAAGAAGCGCTGCACCTGCTGGAAAACAAGATGGTGCATATTATTATTTCAGACCAACGCATGCCGCACATGACCGGCGTGGAGCTTTTTGAGAAGATACAGGAAAAATATCATGACCCGGTAAGGGTATTATTAACCGGTTATGCTGATATGAATGCGGTTATCGAGGCTGTAAATAAAGGAAAGATATTTCACTACCTTACCAAACCCTGGAATGAAGAAGAACTGGATATGACCATTCAGCGGGCTTACCGCGCATGGCTTGATAAGCAGGCGCTTAAAGATTCGAATGAGCAGCTTGAGTTCCTGCTTCGTCAAAAACTGCTTTCCTGATCAGACGTTTTTACCGTTTGCGGTGGCATTAATAACGGTTATAAGCGATTTTAGTTTTTCGCGTGTTAGCGGCTTCTCAATGATCATTTCAACATTCTCTCGTTTTCTGAGCCTTTCCAGTTCTGCCTTATTCATGGATGAGGTTACAATAACTATCTGGTAATTTTCGCGTATCTTCTCCGGCAGTGCATCAAACAAACTGATGAAGTTGGCCCCGTTCATCCTGGGCATCATCAGGTCAAGCAGGATAATATTTCTCGCCCCGTCCGGTGCTTTATCAAACGTAATATGGTCCAGGGCCGCTTCAGCGGTAAAAAAGGTTTCGATATTAACGTCGCCGACTACGCGCTTGATCAGTTTTTGGGCTATGTACTGATCCAACTCTGTGTTCTCTACAAGAATGAATGACATCCTCATTATTATTTGCTTGGAATAGTTAGTTTAAATATAGTCCCTTCATCAACTACCGAGCTTACTTCAATTTGTCCGCCCAGTTTTATCAGCGCCCCCTTAACATTGTATAAGCCAATGCCCGAACCGGCCCTATGTGAGGTCGCCCTTGAAAACAGGTTAAATATCTCTTCAAAATGGCTCTCAGGTATGCCTATCCCTGTATCACTTATCAAAATAGTTGCCAAACCATTATTAACCTTTATATTCAGATCAATACTTTTACCCTGGAAGTTCTTTTTTTGGTATTTAATGGCATTGGATACCATATTGTTCAATATCATTTTAATCACGAGCTCGTCGCTGCGAAAAGGTTCTGCCTGATCTACCGCCACCTGGAAACTGATCTTGTTGGTAGTGGTATATATCCGGTAAACATCCTTAAGCTCTTCAGCCACATGGTTAAAATCAATATCAACTATCTTTAGTTCACCGCGCCGCGAACTGTAATAATCGTGCATGCTGGATATATAATCGTCCAGCTTAAATACCGATTTTTCCATTAACAGCAGCAACTCCTTTATCTCAGTAATATCATCCATTTCACGGGCAATGTCAATAGCACCCAATATGCCGGTCAGTGGCCCGCGCAGGTCATGACTTACACTGTAAGCAAATTTATCCAGTTCATTATAAGCTTGCTGCAGTTCCTGGTTTTTAATGGTCAGCATTGAATTTGCCAGGTAAAAGTTACTGGCTTCCTCAATGGCCGAAATAATATCTTCCTGTATCCAGGGCTTACGGATATACCTGAAAATATTGCCGCGGTTTATGGCCGATATTACGGCTTCAATGTCGGTATAAGCTGTGATCAGTATCCTGATGGGCAGCGGAAACGCCGTCCGGACCTCTTCGAAAAACTCAACGCCGGTTTTTCCGGGCATGCGCTGGTCGCAAAATATTACGCGGATATCAGGATTTTTTTCCAGGTGTTCCGTGGCTTGTACGGTATTTTCTGCAAGCAGAATACGGTAATCGGTGCGAAAGGAGG
>JBQCEA010000505.1:0-4615 GCA_051960695.1 Mucilaginibacter sp.
AATGCCATCGTAGGGCCGTCCGGCAGTGGTAAAACAACCTTGCTTGGTCTATGTGCCGGGCTCGACCGTTCTTCGACCGGGACAGTAGAGCTAAGTGGTATTAACCTGGGCGATCTGGGTGAAGACAAACGTGCGCAGGTCCGCAATCAATATGTGGGGTTTATTTTTCAGAATTTCCAGCTGCTGCCCACATTAACGGCGCTTGAGAATGTAATGGTGCCACTGGAACTGCGTGGTGAAAAAAACATCAGGGCGCGCTCACTGGATCTGTTAGATAAAGTTGGCTTGAGTGACCGTGGTCATCACTACCCGGCACAGTTATCGGGCGGTGAGCAGCAGCGCGTATCGCTGGCAAGGGCATTTAGTAATCAGCCTAAGATATTATTTGCCGATGAACCTACAGGAAATCTCGATGCGGAAACCAGCGAGAAGGTAGTAAAACTGATATTTGACTTGAACCGCGAAGCGGGAACCACCTTAGTTTTAGTAACCCATGACCTTGAGCTTGCTGCCAAAACCCAGCGCATTATCCGCATAAAAGGCGGTAAGCTGGTAAGTGATAACCCGGTTAGTGCTAATTGAAACAGCTGATGGATAATCCTGGAAATTATAAGCGTAAGCTGAGTATACCATGGCTGTTCAATATGGCCTGGCGGGATAGTCGCCGCAACCGCTCGCGGCTGTTTCTGTTTGTGTCATCCATCATTATTGGCATAGCCGCCCTGGTTGCTGTTTATACTTTCGGCGTAAATCTGAATAAAGACATCAATACACAGGCCGCCACACTTATCGGCTCCGACCTCACCATATACGGCAATAAGCTGCCCAATAAGCAAATGCTTAAAATACTGGATACCATGGGCGACAGGCGTTCCCAGGAACGAAACTTTGTCTCCATGATCCTCTTTCCTAAAAGCGGCGGTACCCGGCTGGTGCAGGTACGAGCGTTGCAGGGGGCATATCCTTATTACGGCAGTTTAGAAACTACACCAATAAAAGCTGCAATTGATTTTCGCAAGGACAGAAAGGCCTTGGTCGACCAAACCCTGATGCTGCAGTTCAATGCGAGGGTTGGCGATTCGATCAAGGTGGGGAAAACTACCTTCCTGATAGCAGGCGCACTTAACAAAGCGCCGGGACAAACCAATATTGCATCGGGCATAGCGCCTATTGTGTATATCCCTTTGCAATATCTCAATGAAACTGGCTTACTGCAAAAAGGCAGCCGTATTAACTACGTCTATTACTATAAGTTCGACAGGCCGGTGAATATGGACAAGCTCATCAAAAGCCTTGATCCAAAACTGGAAAAAGCAGGTATGGGCTATGATACCATCGATACCCGAAAAGAGAGTACCGGCAGGGCGTTCGATAATCTAACACGGTTCCTGTCATTGATCGGGTTCATCGCATTATTGCTGGGCTGTGTAGGTGTGGCGAGCGCCATTCATATTTATGTCCGGGAAAAGATTGCCTCTATTGCTATTCTGCGATGTTTAGGTGTAAAGGCTTATGAGGCCTTTCTGATCTACCTGATACAAATAACCATTATCGGGTTAATCGGGTCGATAGTCGGTGCAGCGCTGGGTACATTTGTGCAGCATATTTTGCCATCGGTGTTTAAGGATTTTCTGCCTATATCTGTGACTACAGACATTTCATGGTCGGCCGTTGGGCAGGGTATTATATTGGGTGTAATCATTTCGGTACTGTTTGCATTGCTGCCGCTTATCGCCATCCGCAACATTTCGCCACTAAATACATTGCGCATCTCTTATGAGAACATCAACCTCATGCGCGACCCGTTGCGCTGGTTTGTATATGTGTTGATCCTGCTGTTCATCCTCATATTCACCCATTTGCAGCTCAATCAATGGCTGCCGAGTATATTCTTTACCATAGGGATACTTGTCGCTTTCCTGATACTTACGCTGATAGCGAAATTATTGATGTACCTGGTGCGGCTTTTCATCAAAAGCAGCTGGACTTACCCCTGGCGACAAGGTTTTGCAAACTTATACAGACCTAATAACCAGACTGTCATTCTTATTGTTTCTATCGGGTTAAGTACCGCTTTTATTTGTACGCTGTTCTTTATACAAAGCCTGCTGGTAAAAGAGGTTTCTCTTTCGGCAAGCGCCAACCAGGCCAATATGATCCTCTTTGATATCCAGACAAACCAGGAAAAAGCTTTAGCTGATCTGACCCGGAAAGATCACCTGCCTATTATTCAGCAGGTGCCGATAATTACGGTGAGGCTCGAAAAAGTGAATGGCAAAACGGAAGCCGATGTACGGAAAGATACTACCCTAAAACTACGAGAACGCGTTTTTGCTTATGAATACCGTGTTACCTACCGCGATTCGCTGACACCAACAGAAAAAATAGTGGACGGCGATTGGATAGGTCATGCACCTGCATCGGGTGAGGTGCCTGTATCTGTAGAGGACCGGTATGCCCAGCGCAATGATCTTAAGCTTGGCGATCATTTAATGTTCAATGTGCAGGGTATTGAAGTTGCCACCTATATTGCCAGTTTACGGCAGGTGAGCTGGAACAAAATGCAAACCAACTTTTTGGTAGTTTTCCCCAAAGGCGTTTTGGAGGATGCACCGCAATTCCATGTACTGCTCACCCATGTACCCTCTAAAAAGGCTTCTGCAGCATATCAGCAAGCGGTGGTAAAGCAGTTTCCTAACGTTTCTATTATCGACCTGGGCTTTATATTAAGTGTTTTAGATGATCTGCTGGATAAACTGGGTGACATTATTCAGTTTATGTCGATGTTCAGTATTGCAACGGCGGTGGTGGTTCTGATCGCTTCCGTGCGTATCAGTAAGTACCAGCGCATACAAGAGAGCGTGCTGCTGCGCACCATGGGCGCAAGCCGTAAGCAAATATTGTCTATCACCATGATCGAATACTTCTTCCTCGGCGCTTTATCTGCCGCTACGGGTATATTGATCGCTTTCGCAGCCAGCTGGTTACTGGCAAAATATACGTTCGATGTTCCATTCAATGCCAGTCCGGTACCGGCAATATTGCTATTTTTAGCTATTGCCATACTAACCATCATGATAGGTTTGTTAAACAGCAGGGGTATGCTGAACAAACCACCGCTGGAAATATTGCGAAGGGATGTATAGCAACTCAAACTTTAAACGTTTTTAGTTAGTTTACAAAGCATGCGATCGAATTACAGGTTAAATCTTAAATCAATTCCGGGTATCAAACTGATATCGTTCAGCCTGGTATTACTGTTTTTTAGTTGCGGTAATAAGTCGTCATCAAACGATACCCGATCTGCTTCGACTCCTACAGAACCGTCAGCGGCTGCTTCAAAAAAGAATATGCTGTTCTTTGGCGATAGCCTGACTGCAGGCTACGGTTTAAGCGATCCATCTGATGAGGCTTACCCTGCTGTGATACAGCATAAGATAGATTCGCTGAAGCTTCCCTATAAGGTGATCAATGCGGGGGTGAGCGGCGAAACAACCGCCGGAGGTTTGGGCCGTATCGATTGGGTTTTGAAACAGAAGATTTCCATTTTTATCCTTGAACTGGGCGCAAATGACGGTTTGCGCGGCATAGCAGTTGATGAAACCCGTAAAAACTTACAGGCAATTATCGACAAGGTAAAAGCTAAATACCCGAATGCCAAGATCATCCTTGCCGGGATGCAGGTACCACCAAGCATGGGTGCCGATTATGCCAATAGTTTTAAGGCTGTTTTTCCACAGGTAGCTGAGAAGAATAAGATAGACCTTGTGCCATTTCTTTTAGCAGGGGTTGGCGGCAATTCTAAACTGAACCAGGCTGATGGTATACACCCAACTGCCGCAGGTGCTAAGATCGTAGCTAATAATGTGTGGCAGATTTTAAAGGGTGATCTTTAGTAATCACAATCCTGACTTCGATTTGTAATTATGTTATGTTAGTCCGGATTTTAAATCCGGATTTGCAAGGTAGGAAAGAAAATCCCAACCCGCCCGAACCTGGCTTCAGTTTGTAACTGAAGCCTTAAGATGAATGGCAGTTTTAAACTGCCCATGAAATTATTCTTCCAAAAAGTTCTCGATCAACTCCACCGATGCCTGGGTTGAAAGCAATCCATTGCCGACGCATAGCTCACCAATAAAATCGCCATGTATGCCAGGATAAACCAACAGTCGGGCATTAGGCATTATGCGGTACATACTTAATGCATGCTCAATAGTTACTACATCACGGTCGCCGACGATGAGCAGAGTAGGCGCCTGTATATTGCGGATACTATCATCGCTCCAATCTGTAAGATTTTGCATGCGATACGCATCGCGGTCGTGCATGACCTGCAAGGCGTTCTCATCAGGATTGATTTCGCTGTAAGCATCTTTCAATGGTTGCGGCATGTTTTCAAGCCTGGCATCTTTCATAAAATCCCAAAACCAGGGATAAAGTCCGTTGCGCTTATAGGCTGCAGAACCAATAACGAGTTTTCGTATAATTTCCGGGTGACGGATACCGATCTGCAATGCCGTTTGTCCGCCGTTGCTCCAGCCAAAAATGTCAGCCTTGGTAATATTTAGCTGCCTTAAAAGCTCGGCGACATCATCTGCATCCTGCTCAAAGGATG
>JBQCEA010000506.1:0-5654 GCA_051960695.1 Mucilaginibacter sp.
ATGTTTGTAACACATAAAATAGGCCCTAAGCGCATTACCAGCGATAAATTGACTCCGTTTGAATCAGGTATCGAGGTTATCGGTAATGCCCGTACACCCATGTCGATCAAATATTTCCTTGTAGCAATACTGTTCGTTTTATTCGATGTGGAAGTGATCTTTATGTATCCCTGGGCGGTGAATTTCACTGATTTAGGCAAGCAAGGGATGATAGAGATGTTCATTTTTATGGCAACGCTTTTGCTTGGTTTTATTTACGTAATCAAAAAAGGAGCATTAGACTGGGATTAATTTAGATTGATTCTAAATATGCCACTCCGTCATTCCAGTGTATTTTTTACATAGTTATTATTGTAAATTTGCGTGCGTTTTAAGGCTATGCCTTTAAACCACATTCTATTATTCGATCATGAGTGATATTCAAATAGTTGAAGCTCCCCCAGGTATAGAAGGGTCAGGATTTTTCGCCACATCACTGGATAAAGCAATAGGTTTAGCGCGTTCATATTCATTATGGCCGCTGCCGTTTGCTACATCATGTTGTGGTATTGAGTTTATGGCAACCATGGGATCGCATTATGATTTAGCGAGATTTGGTGCAGAGCGATTAAGTTTTTCACCCCGCCAGGCCGACCTCCTGATGGTGATGGGTACGATTTCTAAAAAGATGGGTCCTGTTTTGCGCCAGGTGTACCTGCAAATGGCGGAACCCCGCTGGGTGATGGCTGTAGGTGCCTGCGCATCAAGCGGGGGTATATTCGATACTTATTCAGTACTTCAGGGTATTGACGAGGTGATACCGGTTGACGTTTACGTTCCGGGTTGCCCGCCGCGCCCGGAGGCAATTATTGACGGCTTTATGCAGATCCAGAAACTGGTACAAACCGAGTCGCTGCGCAGAAGGAGCACTCCGGAATACCAGAAACTGTTAGCATCATACGGAATACAATAATGGGTAAGATAACCAACGAAGAACTGCTTGCCAGTATAAAAGCAAGGTTTGAAGATGATGTAACGTCAGTTACCGAACCCTTTGGTTTATTGACCTTTGAAACCAGCCGCGACAAGATCATCGATCTTTTAAGTTTCTTAAAAACAGATCCCAAACTGCAGTTTATCTTTTTAACAGATATTACTGCTATCCATTATCCGGAGCTTGAAAAGCCTATTGGCGTGATCTATCATCTGCACAGTTTTGTAAATAATGTCCGCGTACGTGTTAAGGTATTTATGGCCGATGGCGACGTTCACATGCCAACAGCAACTGTGCTGTGGGACGGCGCTAACTGGATGGAGCGTGAAACTTACGATCTGTTTGGTGTGGTATTCGATGGCCATCCTGATCTGCGCAGGATACTGAACGTAGATGATATGACGGTTTTCCCGATGCGGAAAGAATACCCGCTTGAGGACCCGAACCGTGTTGATAAACGTGATTACTTTTTTGGAAGATAATAAAAGATGAAGACCCACCCGGTTTTTGAAGATAACGACCCGCAAACCGAGCTTTCCACGCTCAACTTAGGTCCAACGCACCCGGCAACACACGGTGTATTCCAAAACGTGTTGCAGCTGGACGGTGAGCGCATCGTAAGCGGCGTTTCTACTATAGGATATATACACCGCGCATTTGAGAAAATTGCCGAACACAGGCCGTTTTACCAGATCACCCCGCTTACCGACCGTTTGAACTACTGTTCATCGCCTATTAACAATATGGGCTGGCACATGACGGTTGAAAAGCTTTTGGGCATTAAAACCCCGAAAAGGGTTGATTATATGCGTATCATCATTATGGAATTGGCCCGTATTACCGACCACATCATTTGTAATGGTGTATTGGGCGTTGATACAGGCGCATTTACAGGCTTCCTGTACATGATGAAATATCGCGAACATGTGTACGAGATATACGAAGAGATATGTGGTTCGCGTTTAACTACCAATATCGGTCGTATAGGCGGATTCGAGCGTAATTTCAATCATATCGCTTTTGCCAAGATACGCCAGTTCCTGAAAGAGTTTCCACCGGTGCTGAAAGAATTTGAAGCACTGTTTAACCGCAACCGTATTTTCATCGACCGTACCAGGGATGTAGCTGCTGTTTCTGCCGAAAACGCATTAAGCTATAGCTGGAGTGGCCCGCTGCTGCGTGCTGCCGGAGTGGATTATGATGTACGTGCGATGGAACCATACAGCTCTTATGAGGAATTTGATTTTGAAGTTCCGGTAGGAAGCAATGGCGACGTTTATAACCGTTTCCTGGTGCGTAACGAGGAAATGTGGCAGAGCCTTCGCCTGATAGAACAAGCATTGAACAAGATAGAAAAAGAGCCGTCGGATATTTTCCATGCCGATGTGCCTGAATTCTACTTGCCTCCGAAAGAAGAGGTTTATAATAACATGGAAGCGCTGATCTATCACTTTAAGATAGTGATGGGCGAGATTGATACTCCAAAAACTGAAGTTTATCATTCGGTTGAGGGCGCTAATGGTGAGTTAGGCTTCTATTTAGTAAATGATGGCGGCCGTTCGCCGTACCGTTTGCACTTCCGCAGGCCAAGCTTCATTAATTACCAGATGTATGCGCCAATGAGTCGCGGTATGTTACTTTCAGATGCGATAATTAACATGAGTAGTTTAAACGTTATAGCCGGAGAATTAGATGCTTAAAGTAGAAGATACAGGCGCTCCGGTTGAATTTTCACCGGACTTACTTAAGAAGTTCGACGAAATTGTTACCCGCTATCCGCAGGGAAAGCAAAAATCGGCATTGCTGCCCATACTGCACTTGGTGCAAGCCGAATACGGCTGGGTAAGCGCACCTGCAATGGATAAGGTTGCTGAATATCTGTATATTCAGTCAATTGAAGTTTACGAGGTGGCAACTTTCTATACCATGTATTTTATGCGCCCGCAGGGCAAATATGTATTGGAGGTTTGCCGCACAGGGCCTTGCTGCCTGGTTGGCGCCGAAAAGATCATGGATCATATTGAAGAAAAACTCGGCGTTAAAGAAGGCGAAGTTACTCCGGACGGCTTATTTAGCTGGCGTGGGGTTGAGTGCCTTGCTGCATGCGGTTTTGGACCGGTATTGCAGATAGGGCCTGAGTATACTTTTTATGAAAATCTGACCAACGATTCGGTTGACCAACTGATCGATGAATTGAAGAAGAAAGCGAATAATTAATGAACGTTACTAAAACACGGGTTATATATGGCGATGCGATCTTGCTGATCGTATTGATAGCCATGTATTTTGCTACCTCGGGCTTTAAGCAAAATGTAATGGCCATGTGTTTGGTGATATTAATTTTATTGGGCCGCAGTATTTTCTGGCACATCAGCTGGTATAAAGCGACCGGAAGAATATATTAAAGAAGTATGTGATGAAATAATGAACCGGACAAGCCTGATATTAACAGATGCCTTGCTTTTGATCGTCCTGGTGACGATATACAATACAGGCGATCTGAAAAAGTATCCGGTTATCCCGGCCCCGCTTATTATCATAGCATTTGCTACCTGCATAATAAGACATATTCATCACTATAATTTGACAAAGAAGATCTATTAAATAGCAATGGGACGCAAATTACTGTTAACGAATATAAACGTACCCGGTATCGATACCTTTGATGTTTACCGCAAGAACGGTGGGTATGCTTCGGTTGAAAAAGCGCTTAAAACGCTTAGTCCAGAAGCTATCGTTGAAGAAGTAAAGAAGTCGGGCTTGCGTGGCCGTGGTGGGGCCGGTTTCCCGACCGGTATGAAGTGGAGCTTTTTGGCCAAGCCTGAAGGTGTGCCCCGTTACTTGGTTTGCAATGCCGACGAATCCGAGCCGGGAACATTCAAAGACCGTTATTTAATGACCCACATCCCTCACTTATTAGTTGAGGGCATGATCGTTTCCAGCTTTGCTTTAGGTGCAAATGTATCATACATCTATGTTCGCGGCGAAATGATGCCGCAGATACGCATCCTGGAAAGAGCAATTGCGGAAGCAAAGAACGCAGGATTTTTAGGTAAAAATATTTTAGGAAGCGGTTACGACCTTGAGCTGTATGTTCAGCCGGGTGGTGGCGCTTATATCTGCGGCGAAGAAACCGCTTTGCTGGAATCGCTGGAAGGAAAACGTGGTAACCCGCGTATTAAACCACCATTCCCGGCTATTGCTGGTTTGTATGGCTGCCCTACGGTGGTAAACAACGTTGAATCTATAGCTGCTGTAGTGCCTATCATTAATGAAGGCGGCGAAGAGTATGCTAAGATAGGTGTAGGCCGCAGTACAGGTACCAAGCTGATCTCGGCAGGCGGTAACGTGAAGAATCCTGGAGTTTACGAGATCGAATTAGGCTTACCATGCGAAGAGTTCTTATACTCTGAAGAATATTGCGGTGGTATTGCCAATGGCAAACGCCTGAAAGCAGTAGTTGCAGGTGGTTCATCCGTGCCTATAGTTCCTGCTAACTTGTTTTTAAAGACCATCAATAACGAACCCCGCTTGATGAGCTATGAATCATTGGCTGACGGCGGTTTCGTAAGCGGCACCATGATGGGTTCAGGTGGTTTTATCGCTTTTGATGAAGATCAGTGTATCGTTCGGAATACCTGGAATTTCACCCGCTTCTATCATCACGAAAGCTGCGGACAATGTTCACCATGCCGCGAAGGAACCGGATGGATGGAAAAAGTATTGCACCGTTTGGAATATGGTCATGGTAAAATGAGCGATATCGACCTATTGGTTGATGTTTCGAAGAAGATAGAAGGTAATACGATTTGCCCGCTGGGAGATGCGGCTGCATGGCCTGTTGCCAGCGCCATCCGTCATTTCAGGGACGAATTTGAATGGCATGTGACTAATGCGTCAGAGGCTCTTACACGAAATTATGGATTAGCGCATTACGCTGATCCGCTGCCGAAGAAGGAAGAAAAGGTGGCTTAAGAGCCCCTCCCAACCCTCCCCGGTAGGGAGGGCTTATATAAGAAATAAAAAAAAATTTAAAGTCTCTCCTACCGGGAGAGATTTAGAGGGGGCAGAAATGTCAGACAAACATAAAGTAACGATTGACGGTATCACCGTTGAGGTAGATCCGGGAACAACCATCCTGAATGCCGCAAGGCAGATAGGTGGCGATATTGTTCCCCCTGCCATGTGCTATTATTCTAAATTACAAGGCAGCGGCGGTAAATGCCGTACGTGCCTGGTAAAAGTGAGCAAAGGTTCTGAAAAAGACCCGCGCCCGATGCCGAAGTTAGTAGCCTCATGCCGCACAACCGTGATGGACGGCATGGAGGTGCAGAACATTACGTCGCCTGAAGTGATAGAAGCGCGTAAAGGCGTTGTTGAAATGTTATTGATCAACCACCCGCTGGATTGCCCTATCTGCGACCAGGCTGGTGAGTGCGATCTGCAGAATTTGGCTTTTGAGCATGGCGCAGCAAAAACCCGCTATGAGTTTGACCGCCGTACATTCAGTAAGATAGATATTGGCGATAAGATACAGCTGCACATGACTCGTTGTATCCTGTGCTACCGTTGCGTGTTCACCGCTGATCAGATCACTGATCACCGTGTACATGGTATTTTGAACAGGGGCGACCATTCTGAAATATCAACTTATATCCAGGCTGCTGTTGATAACGATTTC
>JBQCEA010000507.1:0-3769 GCA_051960695.1 Mucilaginibacter sp.
AAGCTGGTGAATACTAATTTATTAATGATGAGTTCCGGAAACTTCGGTGGTATCGATCTTCCGGAGCTGGCGAAAAAAATATTATAAAAATTATTAATAATATTTTTCTTTTCGATAATTTTCGTAACTTTATTAACTACGGAGAAAACCTTGTCAAAACAAAATGAAAGCATTAGGAAAAAAAATCAGGTTACTAAGACATCAGAAAGGCTGGAGCCAGGAAGATGTCGCGAAGAAATTAGACATATCAATCCCCGCTTTTTCTAAAATAGAGACCGGGATAACGGATATTAACCTATCACGATTAGAACAAATTGCAGTTTTGTTTGATATGACTGTGGTTCAGCTGCTTACCTTTAACGAATCTGAGCAGGACCAAAAGTTTATAAACGAACTGGAAACCGTTAACAAAAAGCTGATGGACAGGGAGGCGGAAGTTATAGATCTGCAGAAGAAGGTGATAGAGCTTTTTGAAGAATTAAGGCACGCAAAGGTTACTGCCTGATCTCGTCTATTATTTCAGCCCGTTAAAATATATACCTCATTGTTACGTGCTTTTTGCCAAACTTAGCACCCATATTGTGGTGTAATGCTAACATTTTGTCGTTAAAGTCACCTACCCATGATAGTTCAAGCTCATCATATTGCTTTAAAGGCAAAATATATTCTTTTAGTTTGATAAATAATGCCGATTCCAGACCATGTTTCTGGAATTTTTGTTTGGTGCCCATTACTATAGCTCGCATCCGCTTAACTCCTTTCCACCGATTGTATAAAAACTTGAGTTTGCCTATAAGGTCAAGTTTGCCATTAATATTTTTAAACATTTGGTTGGCATCCGGAATGATAACAACAAATGAGGCCGGTTCGCCATCTACATAAGCAAACCATATCAGCTTTTCATCCATAATGGGTTTCATTTTGCGTAAACTTTCCATTATGGTGGCGTGGGTTATCGGCAAAAAATTTTCAAAATCCTTCCAGGCATCGTTATATATTTCTATAAAATCGGCTGCAAATTTTTCTATTTCGCTGCTTTTGAAATGCTTGAATTCATAACCGGGTTTTTGTGCTACCCATTCGGCTATTTTAGTAAAGCGTTCAGGAAAAGGTTTATGCGCATCTACAATATTGCTGATCTGTTCATATTGAATTTGAAATCCATAAGCATCGAAAAACTTCTTGTAATATGGAGGATTATAGTTCATCCCATACGACGCCGGAATAAAACCCTCGGTTAACAACCCCCAAAAAGTATCGTTCTCGCCGAAGTTGATCGGGCCATCCATCGCCTGCATGCCTTGCGATTGCAGCCATTGCTTTGCGGTATCAAACAGCAGAAAAGCAGCTTTTTCATCGTCAATGCATTCAAAAAAGCCCATACCGCCGGTCGGCTGTTCGTAATTGTAAGCCTTTTTATCGTTGATAAATGCCGCCACGCGGCCAATTGCCTGACCGTTATTATTAACCAATACCCAGCGGGTGCATTTACCATGTTTGAAAAAATCGTTCTTTGCCGGGTCAAAAACAGCCTCAATATCCATATCGAGCGGACAGATCCAATTTGGGTCATTACGGTATATCATGCGTGCAACATCAAGGAATTCCTGACGGCTTTTTTTATCGGCAACTTCTTTGATCTTCATTCGGGAGGTATAAAACATCAATACATAAAAAAGCATCCAGAGGATAATTCTGAATGCTTTAATTCATATCGTTGATAATAATGTAAATATATTAATAATCGTCGTCTTCTTCGTAACCGTCGAAACTTTCATATCGGCCCAGATCATCTAATGGAATATCGTAATCGTCGTCGTCGTCATCATCAATAATTCTCTTTTTGGCAGGTAAATCAGTAGCTTTTTCATCCGATTTTTTTGCGCCCGTGCTCTTAGCCGCAGTATCTTTCTTAGCTGGTTTTTTTGGCGTTTCCATTGCGATGAAATTTTTTCAAATATAAATTAGGATATTCTTTAATCAACTTTATTGCAAAATGCGCTTTTCTGTGCACTTATTCGCTATTCCAAAAATAATTAAAATCATTTTCAAAGAAAATACATTTAAAAATTATTCTGCCTGTTCGCCTATAGTGGCCGAATTGTCTGTAAACTCCTTGATCTGAGGCAATTCTTCCAAACTATTGATCCCGAAGTAATCCATAAACTGCTGACTGGTGCTATACAGGATAGGCCGCCCGACACCTTCCGACTTGCCAATAATGGTGATCAGGTCCTTATCGAGCAGCTTTTGTATCGAGTATTCACTATTTACACCACGTATCTGCTCTATCTCCACTTTGGTAACCTGTTTTTTATAAGCTATGATGGCCAGAGTTTCCAATGCGGCCGGGCTAAGTTTCTTTTTCGACCGTTGTAATTGCAGCAAACTGATAACCTGGTGATATTTCTTTTTAGTCAGGAACTGGTAGCCATTAGCAATATTTACCAGTTCTATAGCCAGGCTCTCATCCTGGTATTTTGTTTTTATATGGTCGAGATAACCCTTTATTTCGTCCTGGGTATAATCATGTTCAAAAGCGGACTGAAGACAATACATGATCTCTTCTATCCGGATGCTTTGCTCGGACGAAAAAATAAGTGCTTCAATATAAAGTTCCGGGTTATCCATTTAAGCTTTTATGCCTGTGTACGCCTCAAATATGCAAAAAGATATACTCATTTTACATTATTGCTTATACCGAAAGTTGTTACCAGCAGATATCCACAATTGGGGAAATTGGGGAAATGGGGATTGCATTTGAGGAAAAAAACGGGCAAAAAAACGGTTGAGTGTGGAAAAAACATCCACGGATAATTAATAAATGTATTAATGGTTAAGTTTTTTTAGCGATAAACCGCCTTTTTTCGGCTAATGGCATAAGATTTGACATATGTACTGTGACCCCCAAAAAGGGCTGTTTTTCATAGGTAGATGTAGAGGCCGGAAACTGCGAGAGTAACCGGCCTTTCTTTCCTACCGACTCAAATCCTAAAAAATTTCTTAATAGTTTATCACTTGCTCTTCGATCTGGGCAGGGATCTCGCGCCATTCATATTTCTGATTGCGCAACTGTGGTTTAAAGCCTGCCTCAATAATAGAAGTCTGTATACCTTTTGCAGTAAAACGATGCGGAGCACCAGCTGCTGAAACCACATTCTCTTCGATCATGATAGAACCGAAGTCATTGGCGCCAGCATGAAGGCATATTTGTGCCACCTGTTTGCCAACTGTAAGCCATGAGGCCTGGATGTTTTTAATATTAGGTAGCATAATACGGCTCAGGGCTATCATGCGGATATATTCGTCACCAGAAACATTATTGGTAATACCACGCACTTTGCGCAGCAACGTACCGTCGTCCTGGAATGGCCATGGAATAAAGGCTATAAAGCCGTAAGCACCTTCCGGTTTTTCTGCCTGTACCTCGCGTATCCAAACCAGATGCTCAAAACGCTCTTCAATGGTTTCCACATGGCCGAACATCATGGTGGCTGAAGTAGGCAGGTTGAGTTTATGGGCGGCACGCATAACGTCCAACCACTCTTTACCGCCGCATTTACCTTTCGAGATCAGTCTGCGTACACGGTCGTTCAGTATTTCGGCACCTGCACCCGGCAGTGAATCAAGGCCTGCGGCTTTAAGTTCACGTAGCACATCGATATGGCTCATGCCTTCCAGTTTGGCAACGTGCGCAATTTCCGGCGGACCTAATGAATGCAGTTTAAGCGTCGGGTATAATTCCTTTAATTGCTTGAAAAGATCCGTA
>JBQCEA010000508.1:0-10155 GCA_051960695.1 Mucilaginibacter sp.
TGATTACAATATGGATTCTGCCCACAACAGCATAACCAGCGTTTATACTTCACTGTTTTTCAAGTTGGGTATATTTCATATGGAGCTTGGCGGCCGTTTTAACCATCATAGCAAGTATGGCAGTAACTTTACCTATACTGTTAATCCTTCTGTTTTTCTGGCTGATCAATTCAAGTTATTTGCAACTGTGGCATCGGCATTCAAATCCCCTTCACTTTACCAATTATCATCGCAGTATGGCAATCCGCTGCTAAAACCAGAGACTACAACATCATATGAGGCAGGCTTTGATTGGGATATAATCTCGAATATACTTTCGTGGAGTTCGGATGTGTATAAACGTGATACCAGGAATGTAATTTACTTTTATACTGAACCGATTTCGCCTTTTAAGTCATTTTACAAAAACGGTGCATTTGGCTATTCCAAAGGCTTTGAGAGCGAGCTGAATTTAAAGCTTAAAGATCTTACGGCCTCGGCTTATGTTGCTTATGTTAAAGGTACTCAAACCAATGCGGATGGTTCAAGAACGGATATTATTTTCCGCCAGCCAAAGAGTACTTTTGGTGCAAATGTGAATTACTATGTGATCAAAACTTTGTCTATTGGCGTTAATTACAAATATACCGGCGACAGGGTAGATGAAAAGTTTGATCCTGTAACTTTTGCTCCATCAAATGTGACATTGAAACATTACAACCTGTTTGATGGCCATGTCCAATGGCAGGCTTGTAACAAACTGTCGTTATTTGGTGACCTGAATAATATTTTCAATCAAAAATATACTGATTGGATCGGTTATAATACCCGGGGCAGGAACTTTATGCTTGGGTTGAGATACCAGATCAATTAGAAGTTTTATTTAAAAGGATTATTACTTAATTTTACCGGACAAATAAGATCATGACCACACAAAAAATAACCACACGCAACACCGTATTGATTTTGATGATCGTTGCGGCTGCAGCTTTTCGTTTTGTAAGCTATGCATATCCTTATGTGCTAAGTAATTTTACACCAGTTGGCGCTATAGCCTTATTCGGAGGAGCATATTTTACAGATAAATGGAAAGCTTACCTGGTACCGTTAGTAACATTATTTTTGAGCGACATCATGCTTAATCGCCTATACAGCGGACATTGGGAAATATGGAACAACAGCTCGCTGATCGTGTACATATGCTTTGCTGTGATCGTATTCGTAGGCACGCTGATCAAAAAGGCAAGTGTGCTGAATGTATTTGCAGCTTCACTTCTGGCAGTTGCTTTGCACTGGCTTTTAACTGATCTTCCTTTCGGTAGCTTGTATCCGCACAACTTTTCGGGGTATATGGAATCGCTGGCTGCTGCAATTCCGTTTGAGAAGAATATGCTTTTTGGTGATATCGTATTCTGCGCGATACTGTTTGGTGGTTTTGAGCTGGCTAAAAGTAAATACACTTTTCTGCGCAGCAGAACAGAGATAGCTTTGTAATAATCATTATCAAAATATAAAAAAGCGATCTCAAGGTCGCTTTTTTTATGCGTTATACTGTAGAAACACAATACCTTGTGTCTCCTTGAAAAATGTTCAATCGTGACGCAAGTATTGCGTTTCAAAACATTAATTTATGAAAAAGATCGTAGTGCTCACGGGTGCCGGAATAAGCGCTGAGAGTGGCTTAAAAACCTTCAGAGATAGCGATGGACTATGGGAGGGATATAATATTGAAGAAGTGGCTACGCCTGAAGCCTGGGAACGCAACCCGGTGTTGGTTCAGGAATTTTATAATATGCGCCGCAAATCGGTTTTGGAAGCCAGCCCTAATGCAGCACATTATGCCCTGGCTGAACTGGAAAAGCAATACGATGTAACAGTGATCACCCAAAATATAGATGATTTACACGAGCGGGGCGGTTCAACAGATGTTATTCATTTACATGGTATTATTACGAGGTCGCAATCCAGCGTAAACGCCAATCTTACTTATCCTATAGACGGCTGGGAGCTCAAAATGGGTGCGCTGTGTGAGTTAGGCTCGCAATTGCGGGCGCATGTAGTTTGGTTTGGCGAAGCGGTGCCTATGATCGAAGAGGCGGCAAGGGTATGCAGTAAGGCCGATATATTTATCCTGGTAGGCTCATCACTCGCGGTTTATCCCGCAGCGGGGCTGATCAATTTCGTGCCGAGAAATGTACCGAAATATATTGTTGACCCTAAGATACCTTACCTGCCATCTGATCATTTCATTAAAATAGAAGAGAAAGCAACTATAGGCGTACCGCAGATAGTTAGCCAGTTACTGAATAAGTGAGTTATTGAATGAGCGATAACTTATTGAACTTTATCTAACATAATCCAACTTAATCAACCAGTCAACTAAATCTAACTCAATCAATGAAAAAATGCATCTTCAACTGGAGCGGAGGTAAGGATAGCGCATTGGCCCTGTATCATTGCTTGCAGAACCCTGAATTGGATGTCTGTTACCTGGTTACAACCATCAATGATGCAGCCGATCGGATTTCTATGCACGGTGTAAGGGTTGAACTGCTCGAAAAACAAGCCGAGAGCATCGGTATACCGTTATACCAGGTGCGTTTACCGGAAATGCCCGGAATGAAGGAATATGATGACATTATGCGCAGCACACTGGAACATTTCAGGGAGGAGGGGATCACTCATGCTATATTCGGTGATATATTTTTAGAAGACCTTAAAGCTTATCGGGATGCACGTTTAGCTGAAGTAGGGATAACCGGTATATATCCGTTATGGAAAAGGGACACAACCGAACTGATCAATGAGTTTTTTGATCTGGGATTTGAAACGGTTATTGCCTGTACGCAAGAGCGGCTTGAACGGATAGCAGGAAAGGAGCTAAAACAGGAATTGATCCTATCGCTGCCGGAAGATGTAGATGTTTGCGGGGAGAATGGCGAATTCCATACGTTCGCTTATAAAGGTCCGATCTTTAAAAAAGAAATAGCCTACCGGACAGGAGAGAAGGTGTTCAAACAATATGCTGCACCTAAGGATAAAGATGATACCTGCTTCTCGTCCACCCTACAAAAACCAGCAGGCTTTTGGTACTGCGATCTGCTTTTGAAATGATTACAAAGTCCTGATTTTGACCTTTGCTTTCCATAAATTTGGCACTTTGGGCTAACAGAATAATATTTTGTATTGAATTATAAATAACTGTAAATTAATCAGTTATATTGAATATTATGAACAAATTATTTAACTAAATCAAATTTAATGACCAATTTCTGCGGTTTTAGCCAAATATAATTCTGTTTTAATAGGTAAGTAATTGTGATTAAGATACTTATAATCGATTATTTGTGCTAAAAATTGTATCTGAAGTATGCGTCTTTGTAATCCTTTCGCATGTCAGCAAAACGAGCTGCAACGGTTTTCAAGAATTCTTCGTCCAATATCTCAAACACACTGTTAACGCCGTCGGTCAGGTCCATTTCTGCGATCTTGTAGCTTTGTTCAAGGGTACCCTGTTCTATCTTGACAATGAATTTCTGGTTCATGTTCAGGATGGATATTTTAAATTCGGGGTGTGGTAATTCGGCGATGATTCTCATAATTCGTCAAAGTTAATTAAACCTTTTAATGGATCGGCCCCATTCAGTGTTCCTATAGTGGTAATAGGTTTAAAGCGCGCAAATAATTCTTCGCTGTACCAGCCTTCATTGCGTGTTTTCCTGATCACCTCTGCATGTTCTTTAGATTGATATGCATAGGATTTTACATGCTCCAGACTATCCCACACTGAGAAAGTTGCTTGCTTATAAACCGGCCTTTCGCCAATACCGAAAGAAGTGATATAACCAGGTGACTTTCTCGTTAATTCAGAAACCTGTTCAACGTTGGCCCAAAAGTTTTTCAATCGGTTTAAGCGGATGGTTGCCCTTGTAAGTATTGCGATAGGGCCGTTGTAGTCCTGAATATTTGGATTGCCGAATGGTTCTTTGCCGCTCCACTTGCCATGGCTTTGCAAAGGCTCGCATAAGATCGTCCATTGTTCGGTTTTAAAGAACCGCCACCAGCGGCTTATGAATGATCGCTCGTAAAATGCGTTAAAGTCTTCCTTCTTTTCCCAGCAGGCTAATAATCCCCATTGCTGCCAATCGGGTTGCAAATCAAAAGAACCGTTTTTACTGCTTCCAAGTAATCGCCAAAAAGTGCACCCTTTCTGAAAGCGGATTGGTAGTCTGTGCACGGCCATAGCCATTAGGGCAAACGGAATAAATGCCTTGCGGTAACGCACTATGGTGAGGCTGACGATCATCGCACGAAAATATGAGATTTGAGTTATTTAATTTTCAGGACGCTTAATTACTTTTGTTTCATGGCCGAAGATCTAACCATTGTCCGCTCGGTGGACAAGAAAGAACAATACATTTCACTAATTCCCCAAATAGAAGCGTTGATTTCAGGCGAAACTGATCTGATTGCTAACCTGGCCAATATATGCGCTGCTTTAAAGGAGCAGTTTAACTGGTTTTGGGTGGGATTCTACCTCGTTAAAGACAGCGAATTGATATTGGGCCCTTTCCAGGGGCCGGTTGCCTGTACACGCATTGCTAAAGGTAAAGGCGTATGCGGAGCAGCATGTGAGCGGGCCGAAACGCTGATCGTTCCGGATGTGGATACTTTTCCCGGGCATATTGCCTGCAGCTCACTTTCCCGGTCTGAGATCGTGCTTCCTTTATTTCACAACGGGGAAATAATTGGGGTGCTGGATGTGGATAGTGAACATTTGGATCATTTCGATAAAACTGACGCGCTATATCTTGAACAGATCATTAAGCTGATCAGGTTTTAATGAGTAAAGCATTTTTAATACCGGGCCTCGGTGCCGACGAAAGAATATACCGCAACATTCGTTTGGATGGATATGAAATTGTGCATGTAAAATGGCTTGCTCCTTATAAAAGTGATACTTTATCTTCATATGCTCAAGAACTTATAAATGAATATCATATCAAACAAACCGATATCGTTGTGGGTAATTCTTTAGGCGGGATGCTTGCCATTGAGATTGCCAAAAAAGTTACGCCGGATAAAACTATCCTTATCTCCAGTATCAAGACGGTAGACGAGGCCCCCAGGGCTTTTAAATGGTATCGTTACATTCCGATTTACCGCATTTTGCCCGCGAAGTTTTATACGATGACCGGAAACATCGTGCAGTTTGCAATGGGTAAAATGTCAAAGCGGCATAAGGAGCTTTTTATTGATATGCTTAAAAAAACATCACCTCAGTTTGTAAAATGGGCCATTGGCGCTATTTTGCATTGGGATAATCAAACGATACCTGCTAATGTTTATCATATTACAGGCGATAATGATAAGGTGTTTAATTACAAGCGCATTAAGGGCGCGACCATAATAAAAGGTGGAACACACCTGATGATCCTGAACAAAGCGAATACGATCAACGATTGGTTAAAAATTATCTTACAGAATTGAAATTACCTCAATCATTTTATCTCAGAAACGACGTGGTTTCCATAAGCAAAGCGCTATTAGGAAAGTATTTATTCACTTCTATTGATGGTTTAACAAGTGGAGGATTTATTGTTGAAACAGAGGCATATAATGGCGTTGTTGACAAGGCGTCTCATGCCTATGGCAATCGCCTCACCAAACGTACTCAGGTAATGTTTGGAGAAGGTGGCGTAGCTTATGTTTACCTGTGTTATGGAATACACGAAATGCTGAATGTTGTGGCATCTGCGGAAGGTGATCCGAAAGCGATATTGATCCGTGCCATAGAACCAACAGAAGGATTAGATATCATTATGCATCGCAGGAACATGGAAACTATTAAGCCGAATATTACTGCCGGGCCTGGTTCAGTGGCGAAGGCTTTGGGTATCGACCGGCAATTAAATGGCGTTAGTCTGCAAAGCGATGCAATCTGGATCGAAGACAGGGGGGTGAATTTCCCGGATGATCAGATAGCGGCTGTACAGCGAATTGGCGTGGCTTATGCCGGGCAGGACGCACTATTGCCTTACCGGTTCTATATAAAGGGCAATAAATTCGTGAGCAAACCCAACAAATAATTCTTTGTAATATTGATTATGATTTATCAGCATACCTTTGAATTTGCTAATGAGCTCGATCAACAGGATGAACTAAAGGAATTCCGGAACGAATTTCTGATCCCACAGCATAACGGGCGGGATGCCATATATCTCTGCGGTAATTCGCTCGGCCTGCAGCCCAAAAGCGTAGGAAAGTACATCAATGCACAACTGGATAACTGGAAGAACCTGGCTATCGAGGGCTGGTTCAATGGCGATGCTCCCTGGTTGCTTTACCATCAGCAAATGAAGAAGCCTTTAAGTGCGTTGCTGGGTGCAAAACAGGAAGAGATTACCATAATGAATTCACTTACGGTAAATCTTCATTTGTTGCTTGTAAGTTTCTATAAACCAGCTAAAAAACGTTTTAAAATATTGATGGAAGGCGGTGCTTTTCCGTCCGACCAGTATGCTATTGAGAGCCAGGTGGATTTTTATGGATTTGATCCGAAAGAGGCCATCATTGAGGTCTTTCCACGCGAAGGTGAATACATTTTGCGAACAGAAGATATTGTTGCTGCCATAGAACAGAATGCGGATGAACTGGCCTTAGTACTGTTTGGTGGGGTGAACTATTACACAGGTCAGCTTTTTGATATGGAGGCAATCACTAAAGCAGCTCATCAAATTGGTGCCTATGCGGGGTTTGACCTGGCACATGCTGCAGGTAACGTGCCGCTGGAGTTGCATAACTGGGGTGTTGACTTTGCTGTTTGGTGCTCCTACAAGTACATGAACTCGGGGCCGGGAGGGATAAGCGGCATTTTTGTACACGAAAAATATTTTGACCAAAAACTAAAGCGGTTTGCAGGCTGGTGGGGATATGGTGTGGCCAAACGTTTCCTGATGACCTCTGGATTTGAGCCGGCCACAGGAGCGGAGGGATGGCAGGTAAGTACAAGTCCTATTTTGATGATGACTGTGCATAAAGCCTCCCTGGATATATTTGAAAAAGCCGGTGGTCTGGAAAAGCTGCGCAAAAAAAGCCTGGTGCTGACCGGGTACTTCGAATATCTGATCAGGCAGATCAATCAGCAACACGGCGAAGAATTATTTAAGATCATCACTCCTTCAGAACCTGAATGGCGCGGATGCCAGTTGTCTATTATCTGCAAGCATAATGGTAAGGCTATTTTTGATTACCTCTCTAAAAATGGTGTTATTGGCGACTGGCGCGAACCGGATGTGATAAGGCTGAGTCCGGTTCCATTGTATAACACATTTAAAGACGTTTACAGCGCTTCAAGGCTTTTAGATGAGGCTTCGGTTGCTTTGGATAGGAAACATGCTTAAAATCGCTTATAATCGCTTGTATGCCCATCCGCTTCCTGAGGGGCACCGGTTCCCGATGCTGAAGTATGAGCTGATACCAGGTCAGCTGATCCATGAAGGTACTATTACTCATGAAAATTTGTTTTCGCCCGATCCATTGCACGAGGAAATTATTTTGTGGACACATGATAAAGATTATTGGGAACAACTCCGTGATCTGACACTTCCCGCCAAAGAGATCCGGAGGATAGGGTTTCCGTTGTCAGCCCAATTAGTAGAGAGGGAAACTCGAATTGCCAAAGGAACTATTGATGGTTGTCATTATGCTTTTGAGTATGGTATAGCTTTTAATGTGGCTGGTGGCACGCACCACGCAGGCAGTAATTGGGGTGAGGGATTTTGCTTGTTGAATGATCAGGCAATAGGTGCTAATTATTTGTTAAATAAAAACTTAGCATCATATATCTTAATAATTGATTTAGATGTTCACCAGGGAAATGGAACCGCTCAGATCTTCGAAGATGAACCAAGGGTGTTTACTTTTTCGATGCATGGCGCTAACAATTTTCCCTATCGCAAAGAAACCTCAGACCTTGATATTCCTTTGCCAGACAAAACCGGCGGCGAAGAATACTTAGCTATATTAAAAGATACCTTGCCAAAACTGATCAAAAAGCAGAAGCCTGATTTCTTATTTTACCTGTCAGGAGTTGATGTATTATCGACAGACAAATTAGGTAAGCTTGCTTTGAGCAAAGAAGCCTGTAAAGACCGCGACCGCTTAGTGCTGGAACTTTGTAAAAGCCACCAAATTCCTGTGCAGGTGAGCATGGGAGGGGGGTATTCCGCAAATATCAGAGATATTGTTGAGGCACATTGTAATACCTACCGCCTGGCGCACGATCTGTTCTTTTAATCCTGTGCTATTATCACATCCATTTTAAAACGATGCCTGCGACTGATAACCTGGAAACGTATAAACAGCAGGAGAGAGGCTGTTAATAATCCCAGCACGAGGCCGTACCATACTCCTGTTACGCCTAAGTTCCACCTGATACCAAGCAAATAACCAATCGGTAAAGCAATGATCCAATAGGCGATCAGTGTGATAATGGTTGGCACATTGACATCACCCATACCACGTAAAACGCCGAGGCCAACCACTTGTGTGCCATCAAACAGCTGGAACAGTGATGCAATTATAAGTAGCTGTGCTGCAATGGTGATAACATTTTCATCTGAAGTATACATCCAGGGTAATAAATGATTGCCGGTAGCAAAAAGAATAGCTGTACATGTCATAAAGCCGATCACAATATGGTAATTAGCAATTGCTGACAAACGCAGATCGTTATGTTTTTTAGCGCCGAAGAAATTACCTGATTTAATTGCAGCGGCTGCCGAAACGCCGCTGGCTGCCATATAAGTAAGTGCAGCTAAATTGATGGCTACCTGGTGTGCTGCCTGCGCATCGGCACTAATAGTACCGATCAAAATTGCAGCTCCGCTGAAAGCGCTTACCTCAAAAATATATTGCATGGCAACCGGAGCGCCGATCTTTAACAGCTTTGAACTGCGAATACTATCGATATTTCTAAGTGCAAAATCTTTTAAATAATCCCTGAAATGTTTCGATCTGAAAACATAAATACCCATCACTACAGCCATTGAGCAGCGGTCTATCAACGTACTGTAACCTACACCTCTGATGCCCATGGGCTTTATGCCAAACATGCCTTTTACAAATATGATCCCAAGACAAATGTTCAGAATGTTGCCTATAACCGATATTAGCATAGCCTGCATCGTAAAGCCCAGGCCTTCGGCAAATTGCTTAAAGGTGTTAAATATCAGTAAGGGTATAAGCGATATACCCATTAAAAACAGATAGGGTTTTGCCTGCTGAACAACCTCCGGCGATTGATCGATATGATCTATAAAAAGCATGGAGCCATAACTGATAAGCAGAAAAAGGCCGATACCTGTAATGACGTTTATTATTAAGCTGTTGGAGAGTAGCCTGCCACACTCGCTGCGCTCATTGCGGCCATTATGTTGTGCAATTAGCGGCGTTATGCCATAAGAAATGCCCAAACCGATCACCATGCCGATAACGAAAATGCTATTTACCAAGGATACGGCTGCAAGCGAAATGGTACCTGCAAAGTGACCAATAATAATGCTGTCGGAAGTTTGTACGAAGGTATGGCCTATCTGGGAAACAACGACCGGGAAAGCTAACAGTAAGCTTTCTTTGTAATAAGGGCAATATCTTTCGAAGAGGGCTTTCACGATTAGTTTAAGTACTGAGTTGTGAGTATTGAGCTTTTATCTGAAGTTTTACTTAAGACTCCCGACTCAAGACTTAGAACTTCTCAAGCGGCTGTATAATATTCTTCTTTTTCGGTGGTATGTACGCGTATCACGCCCGACAGTACCATGTTAACAATAATACGCTGGGCACTGCGCCGGCTAAGGTTCTGCAGTTTGCAGTATTCCTTTACATTAATACGCTCTTTTTGTTCCAGATACTCCAGCAAAGCTTTTTCTTTTACTGAATATTCTATCATTACCCCGGTTGTGTCTGCTGAATGCTTCAGCACATCAACAACAACCTTACTTGCAAGTACGCTTTTATCTTTTACACGAACATAAACCCACCATTTGCCATCCTCAGCTAAAGCATAATGCGGTTTTGTATCACTTTCAGGTATCTCAACTACCAACACCAGTTTGTCATCTACATAGATTTCCTCAAAGCGGGGTTCCAGGGCCGGTTTTGCAAATAATTGTG
>JBQCEA010000509.1:0-4157 GCA_051960695.1 Mucilaginibacter sp.
GGAATGGTATATGGCATTGTGGTTGATGGTAAATTGGTACATGCTGGCAGCGTAGGTTATACCGACCTTGACAATAAAACAGAGACTTCACCGCTGTCGGATTTCCGCATAGCCTCAATGAGTAAAAGCTTTACGGCAATGGCCATACTGAAGCTGCGTGACGAAGGTAAATTAAAGCTGGACGATCCGATATCGCTTTATATCCCCGAAGCGAAAAACATGAAGCGGCTTACCAAAGATGCGCCTGCTATTACTATCCGTATGCTGCTTACACATTCGGCCGGTTATCCGGAAGATAATCCCTGGGGCGACAGGCAACTGGCTAATACCGATGAGCAGTTGATCGCCCTATATAAAAAAGGGGTGTCATTCTCTCATGATCCCGGTCTGGAGTACGAATACAGCAACTTAGGATTTGCAACACTGGGATATATCATCAAAAAAGTCACGGGTGAACCATATCAGAAATACGTTACCGATAATATCCTGAAGCCTTTAGGCATGACGCATACCTATTATGAATATGCCAACGTGCCGAAAGGGTTATTGGCGCATGGTTACCGCTGGCTCGACGGCAAATGGGTTGAACAACCGATGCTGCATGATGGTTCATACGGGGCGATGGGAGGGATGATCACTTCGATAGAGGATTTTAGTAAATACGTTGCTTTTCACATTTCGGCATGGCCTCCGCGTGATGATGCCGAAAAGGGTCCGGTAAAACGAAGTTCAGTACGTGAAATGCAATATCCATGGGACGTGAACGGTTTTAATGCCAATTATAAAACAGCAACGGGTCGGCTTGAGCCTTTTGTATCGGCATACTGTTACGGGCTGCGCTGGAGGAAGTACGTTGATGGTACAACAGCAGTTGGCCATACAGGTGGCTTGCCGGGTTTTGGCAGCGAATGGACTATTTACCCCGAATACGGGATAGGCGTTATCTGCTTTGCTAATCTTACCTATGCCAATACAGGGAGTGTAAATACACAGGTAGCTGATACGCTGATCCGGTTATCAGGCATAAAACAACGCCAATTGCCGCCGTCGGATATTCTGACCAAACGGAAGGACGAGTTGGTTAAATTGTTGCCCGAATGGAATAATGCCCAGCAAAGCGGAATATTCGCCATGAACTTTTTTATGGATTATTTCCCCGATAAGCTAAAGGCGCAGGCTGAGGAGATATTTGCTAAGGCGGGTAAAATAACCAGTGTAGGTGATGTTGTGCCGGAAAATCAATTAAGAGGATATTTTATTATGCACGGTGAGCAGGCAAATATCAAAGTAAGCTTTACATTAACTCCTGAAAATCCATCATTAATTCAGCAATACCGGATAACATTGCAGGAAAAGTAAAAGCAATTAAAACCTGCCATTAATAATCTTGTTTCAAAAGGCAAGAAGCCATAAATTTATCTATAAATTAATTTATGCCGATACCCCTTAATCGCCTTACTTATGAAACAAACTCTACTTTTACTGTCGCTGCTGACAGTTAGCATCACAGTTTTTGCACAAACACCACCTGCAACGAAAGACACAACTAAGAAAGATTCCATCTGGAAAATTCATGGTCAGAACACCGTCCTCATTAACCAAAGCTCATTTAAGAACTGGGCCGCGGGTGGTGTAAACTCGGTAGCAATCAATGCGCTTTTTGATTATGATTTTAACTATAAAAAAGACAAATGGAACTGGGACAATAAAGCCATTGCCGGATATGGTATTGCTAAACAAAATGGTATTGGCTGGCGAAAGACCGACGACCGCATTATCCTGAACAGCTTGCTGGGTTACCAGGCTGCCAAATATTGGTTGTATACCTTTTACATGAACTTTCAGACCCAGTTTACCAATGGTTACGCTTACGACGACAACAATAACCGCACGCTGATATCGAGCGCATTTGCTCCGGCATATCTTACTTTCGGTCCTGGTTTTGCCTATAAAAGATCGGATAATTTCCGGATAAATTATTCGCCTCTTGCAGCACGCTTTACTTTTGTTGAGAATGACTCGCTTTCTAATGTCGGATCGTTCGGCGTAACACCGGGCCATAAAACCTTGTTCGAATTCGGTTCATCATTGGATGCTTACTATAAGGCCAATATCGCTACCAATATCACAATGGAGAATATCCTGAAACTCTATGAAAACTACCTGAAGAAACCGGGGAATGTTTACGTAGACTACTCACTGAACTTATTTATGAAAGTAAATAAGACGGTTACTGTAAATGCGGGCGTAGAACTGATAAACGACCCGAATGCACTGATCCCGGAAACTGTGAACGGTGTAACGTCCAGTCACTCACTGTTCCAGGTAAAAGAGATATTTGGAGCAGGGTTTACTTATAAGTTTTGATGGTTGGTTGTGGCTGATTAAATTCTGAAGTGGTTGATTACCAAGTGTTCACGATGTTCACGCTTGTTCATGTGCTCACGTGAACATGAACCGGAGGTTTCATTCGGTCCATTGGTCAAAGGATTTTGACCGTTTGTCAAAAAGGTTTTGGCATGCCTGGCAATAGCAGTTTCTTTGATCAAAAATCACAACGATCATGGAAACTGCACAACGGCAATCATACCTGGATTGGTTAAGGATACTCTCCATACTGGGTATCTTATTCTTTCACTCGGCCATGCCTTATGATCAGGGCGACTGGTGGCACATCAAAAACAAGGAAACCAGCGACCTGATGATGGAGGTCGTATTTTTTATGCACCAGGTGCGTATGCCGCTGCTGTTTTTTATTTCGGGCACGGTAAGTTACTACATGATGCAAAAACGCAGTAGTTTGGGCTTTATCGGTTTGCGCTTTCGCAGGTTATTTATCCCGCTTCTGGTGGGCATGTTTATCATTGTTCCGCCGCAGATCTATATGGAACGCCTGACCGAAGGTTTCAAAGGCAATTTCTGGGATTTTTACCCGAGTGTATTCAAATTCGTGCCTTATCCCAAAGGCAGTTTCAGCTGGCACCACCTGTGGTTCATCTGCTATCTTTTTATTTACGACCTGCTATTTGCGCCGGTATTTGCCTGGCTGGTTTCACCTAAAAGCACGTTGTTTCGTGAAAGACTTGCGGTATTGGCTAAAGGCAAATGGGTTTACCTGCTGGCCGTTCCAAGCATTATCTGGTATGCTATTTTAAGCCGGAAATTGCCTGAAACCAACGATCTGATCCATGACGGATGCTACTTTATCTACTGGCTGCTGTTTGTATTGGCAGGATTTATCTGTATTCTTCAGCCTAAGTTAATGGAAAGCCTCGAACGCAACCGCCGTTTTGCATTAGCCATAGGCTTCCTGTCATTGGTAGTTATCAACTATATGCGCTGGAATAAAATAGAACCGGGCTATGAGAACTGGAACTTCCAAAATGAATTTTTTTACGCCGCTTTCAGGGGAATGCACCCGCTGGTAGGCTGGGGATGGGTGCTGGCGCTGATCGGCTATGGCAAACATTACCTCGATCACAAGCATAAAGTGCTTAATTACCTGAACCAGGCGGTATACCCATTTTACATCCTGCATCAGACGGTGATCGTGATCCTTACTTATTATGTGGTACAAACACAGGAAACCATCCTGATGAGGTATATATTCACGGTTGCGGTTACCTTCTTTATTTCGGTGCTTATTTATCATTTGTTCATTCAGCCTTATGATGTGATGCGCTTCTTATTTGGTATGAAACCAAAGAGTAAGGTGAAAAAGATAGCTGTTGAGCCGGTTACAGAGAAAACAGAAATGATAGCGCTTTCTGCGTAGCAAGGGGAGCATGCTCAGCCTGTTGAAGCATGTGGTTAAAGGCCATCGCACACACTTCGACGGAGCTCAGTGTGACACCCCTTATTTTATTCGACATAACAAGTTTCTTATTTTTGGTTAAATGAAATTCTTTAGAAAAAATATATTCCCCGCTTTGTACGGCTTGCTGGTTTATTTTACCGTCAGACTGCTGCACGATACGGATCTTGATCAGCATTTTTGGGAAAGAAAGCTCTATGTCAACGCAGTTGAAATAGCCTGTTCCATATTTGTGGGTTATATGTCTATCTGGATGTTCAGATCGTTATTCAGGTATTATGACAGACGCTGGCCTATACAACTCAACTACCAGGGGCTGGTAAGGGAGTTATCAATTTTAGTG
>JBQCEA010000510.1:0-4768 GCA_051960695.1 Mucilaginibacter sp.
AAAAGAATAAGGGTCTTCATGGCCCCAAAAGTCACAACCTTTTTCCAGGCATACCTGAACCAGTTGAAAAGATGTACTTCGCAAACTTAAGAAAAAATGCTCGATGAGGTGCAAGCATTCATGATCACTTTCCTTGTTAAAGTAGGCTATAAAAGCATTCATAGCTGCAACGGCAGCTGTTTTTGTAGCAAATAGCGGTGTGCAGACCGCTAACTCATCACCTTCATCATCATTTACTGCCAGGCTCCATTTACTGCCTGATTTAGTAATGGAATAACCGTCTTCCGATAGCGCATCCGGCAAAAAATCAGAGGAGGCGCTTACCGCGTCAGGTGCAGAATTATACAGGGTTGTTGAAGTTAATGTATTTCCGTTGACGGTAAAAGTGTATTGGAATTGTGTACCGTTAGGAACGATCACAGCGTTGCTTAAATACGACAGAAACCGCCGGTAAAAGCTTTCAATACCGCCGCCGGGATCTTTAAAGCCACCTAAGAGGCAGAGTTTTTTCTCAAGACCGGATACATTATCGGTATCCCATAATTGAGCAGTATCAATTTGCGTATTGTTGTTCTTTAAAGGCAGATAGTTATAGGCTTTTGCCCTTTGATAGCTGATCACCGGATAATCCTGCAAAAACTCTATTTTACTTTTGATGACATCCGTTGGATCGATACTTGTTTCCTGCTGTGTGTCATAATCCAAAGAATACATCAGGAAAACATAATCATTAAATGACTCGGCGAACCGTGACATCAGGTGATCGAGAAATTTATTACGCCGTGTCGTGAATGTATCATCCGTTTCATACAGTTGCTGCCAGAATGGAGCAGAAGTTGAATCCTGGTTAGACAGCACCGTTTGCAAACCGCCATTGTTATTATCATAAATACTGGCCGAATCCTTAAAGCCGTTTACAAATTGCCCATAGTAAGTTTGCACGATACTATCAGTAGAAAAAAGCTCACCAGCGTTTCTTAACTGCGAAAAGAAATCAGCCAGCAGTTGGTCGTAGAACAACAGGTATGCTTTTAGCTGCCTCGCCTGGGCTAAACGGTCGGGCGTGGTATTAGGCGGTAAGCCAGTATTCCCTATTCCATAAGTAACCGGGAAAAGATATTGTATGGAAGTATAGCTATCAATCGGGAAATAAGTGCCCGTTGGTACAGGCAGGTCGTCTTCATATTTTGCCAGCTTGTTACGCGCACTAAGCGATTTAAGCCATTGCAAAATATCTTTCATTTCCTGCGAATCGGCCAGGTAAGGGAATTCGTTCTTATAAAAAACGATCTTCGATTTTTCTTCGGCCAATACCGGTTTTCGCCATGCGCCCACCGGTATGCACCATTGCTGTCCGGTTTCTGAAGGTATCGCTGTACCGGTATCGTCATAGGCTGTCATCCGGAAGTTGCGTACAGCAAGCACACCTTCAATAGCCATTATGCGTTCAATGATCTGAGAGGCATACACTTCTTTTAAAAGCGTAGCTTTTTCCAACTCCTGCGTATCTATAAAACCATGTGTCAGCCTTGGCCCCTCGAATATCTGGTCCATGGTATAACCTTTGGCAACCATATCTTTCAACAGGTAAAAGCCAACCGGAGGGTTCAAATATTGTTCTATTGCAAAAAATACGCTTGCCTGCACAAAAGCCATATCGGCATCCGGCGAGATATCGATATCGGAGCAGATGGAAATGTCGGTGTCTTTTACGGTGGTTACAGAAGCAAAATCTTCACATAAATTCCTGCTTGCATATAAAGTGTCGCTGGCTAAGGTGACAATGCCATACGCCTGCTGGATCTTTTGCAGGTAGTTGGTTACCACCAAAAGAGCAAAATCAGGATCGTTGAAAAAGTCCTGCAAATCGGCCAGTGCCACTGTTGAGCCCGATGGCTGCAGGCCTATGGTAATATCGCCTTGTATGGTAAATGTATTCGGCGTAACGGTAAAAGTGATGGTTAACAACCACTCGCCATCTGTAGTGGTTGCTGCTATAACAGGGGTGACAGCTGATAAGGAGCTGACAGAAACATTCCAAAGATCCGGGTCGTCCGTCCAGGCCGGGAAAACAATGGTTAATATCACATCCCCGGCATTAAATGAAGCCGTTATTGGGTTCGGGATGTTGATCTCCCCATTGTTGAGGTCGCCGAGCTGTGCATCATCATCCAGGTCAAGCAAAACGCGGTACAAACCATTCAGAAATACAGGCTTCGTATCTGCTGATGAGGTGAAAGTAAGCTCGTCGTTCTTATAATCGGCATATATGATCGGCTCGTCAGGGGCATTGGAAGAAGTATCCTTTAAATTGTTGAAATATGGGAATAACCATGCGTTGGCCACGCCATCAATATCGATCAATATCTTTCGGTAATCATCAGTAGTAAGCGCTGACTGCGTCAGGATATTTTTTGCAGTAAAAAATGTTTGCGATAGGGGTATTGTTCCATCCTTACCTGCGAGCAGATCCTTTATTGGAAGCGATGTGCGAAAACCCAACTCGGTAATGGAATAGCACAATGCCTCGAGTATGGTAATGCCCGGATCATGCTCGTTATAATCGGTCCATAGGTCATGCCCAAGCTCCTCTATATATGCCCGCCCGTTAGTGATGAGGTAATTATAATCCTCATCATGCTTAAGCTTTGGATTCTTCAATATAGAAGGGTTATCAGCCATTGCAATTACAATCTGCAGGTGAAACAATAATGTTATTTAATATAGCCGTGGGGTCGCTATAAGGTACCAGTATTGACCTTGCGGTACTGGCTATAGCTTCCTCGATATTGCTTTTCATCAGTATAAACTGACCACTGACATCATACACATACTGGCTCATTTGGAAACAGGTCACAAAATCAACCAGCTCATGCTTTTGCACAAAATCAAGCACTACCGACTTTTCAATTTTACCGCCGAACTCAATATCCTGGGCCGCCGGACCAAATGCCCAGGGCATCAGGAAATTGGTAATGTCCTGGTCCAGTACACCGATGTTAAAGGTGATATTGCTATCGTCCTTAAAGGACACCATAAAATCGAACCGGACACCCTCAAGCTGCGGGTTGCAAACATGCAGCTGCACGAATGGCGATGTGAACTGTATCAGGTAATCATTGATCTGCTGCAGCAAACCAACGGCAGTAAACGGAAGTAAAGGGTTGGCCCCGGCCAAAGTGCTCAGGTCAGGAACGGTTACAACTGTTACATGCCCGGCTTTTAACTCGCTGTACTGCTGCGTTTGTGTGTTTAAAGCAGTATGATTGATACACTTTACTTTATGTATCTGCGGAAATTGCTGCAACACAAGCCGCTCATAATCCCAGGCGGTTACTGCCCTTTGTTTGTGACGCAGCCGCTCGGATACCCTTAGATCAAACTGCGGATCAGCTTCCATTGGCCGACCACCAAATGAACCATAAGGCTGACTGATCTGCTTAATAGCGCCATCAGCAATAGCAGGCTTGCTGATCGTGTTGGATGGTATATTAGTGGTGAATTCTATCTTCTGCGCAACATTTTGAACAAAGGCAGCTTTTGCTGCATTGGCCAGTACATTGATGAGCTTGCATACGGCATCCGTTTCTGTATTCACAACAGCCTTTAACCAAAGCAGGCTTGCATCCGCGCGGGTATTATTGGTGTTTTCATCTCCCGGCATGTTGAATATCACCAGGCCTGAAGTTGACAGATTTTCGGTTTGGTCTTCTACCTGTATCTGTTTCCAGTTGTTCGATACCATATAGTACCAGTTTACCGTGGTAGGGTTTTCCAACGGATTGGAACTTCCTTCCGAAACCTCGAAAAGTATGGAATGGGTATACCCCGGCTGTGTATTGGCTAACCCTATCCACAATTCTCCTTCATTTTCATTTGCAGTATCGCTATCAAAACTGAAGGTTGACAACACCGTAAATGGAGCATCCTGAACGATAGTAGGGTTTGCTTCCCTGAAACCAAAGGGCTCTATCTGATAAAAGAAATGGGACGTATAATCGAGCTGTATTTCCGACTGGTAATAAATGCTCAACGCTTTCGCTGTAGGGCCGGGTAAAAGCGTGGCGGGAGCTGGTACCTGGTAAGATGCATTCGGCGGATTGCCCATAACATTAACCAACGCCGCCGTTTTGTTGGTATTGATATATGAGGTAAGATCACTGCCTGTATTATATATCAACCTGATAAAACCGCTTGCGGACGTAGTTTTAAAAGACTCATTTGGCGTAAAATCTGGGTAGAGGATATTAGGCGCACTAAATGCACCGATAGGCGAGCTGCCGGGTATTTCAGTCGAGGTATCAACTGATGTAGTGGAAGTTTCCACATTAACAGAATTACTTTCATTTTCCCACGCCCCTCTTTCTAATACTTGTGTACTTGTCTGATCGATATTAACTATAGCCAGGTCCGGACTGATGATATTGACATTGAGGCCATAAAGCGGCTTCTGAAAGATCTCCTTGCTTCCGATGATCAACGATGAGCCCACTGACGGAAATTGTCCAAAAAGCTTGAATGGTTTTGTAGTATCTATGGGCCCTTCATCATTCTGCAATGAAAGATTTTTAACGCTGTCTACATTCACCGTTAATTTGATATCCGCAATCACCAGCGACCGTAAAGCATTGTATTGATTAGGCGCAGCCAGGGTGAGCTGTACCATAGGTAAGTTCTGCGGATAATTACCGCCATGCAGTTTAGAAGAATAGGGTATTATCGGCGGTGCCGAGCCGTTCACTACAATGACAACCTGCAAACTGGTACT
>JBQCEA010000511.1:0-2964 GCA_051960695.1 Mucilaginibacter sp.
TCATAAGTGCGTTTTAGCAGGCTATCGTCAACAAAATAAGGTTTTATAGAGCTGTGTATGCGTGTTTGGGTTGAATACAGGTCTGAGCTGAATTTCTGGTAGAATTGGAAGTCATATGGCTGATAAACGGCTTGCGCCTTCACCGTCTGCGACCCGGATATAACAGCGAATATTATAAAGAGAAGTAATTTGTTCAATATCGAAAATCTGATCTTCATACAGAATTTTTTTGATCCTATTAAAAGTCGCTATACAGATCTCTGAATGTGCTGCGCAATCCAAAGGTGATCATTGCTGTTTTTTGGTCCATCAGGGCGTTTGTTTCCTGCCTTAAAACTGCCCCTGCCTCAAGCCGTAGGTTATATTTCGGATTGATCAGGAATGAAATTTTGCCCTGGGCATATTTAAAGCTGGTGTTCAACCCCTGGTCGGTGGTACTTCCCTGCGGACCAATGAACGGTTCGAAAATATTTTTGCCATAATTAAGGTTATTCACATCCAACCCGTATTTAGCATAATTAAGCTGTCCCTGGAAATCAAACCGGCCAATAGAGTAATTGAGGATGCCGAGAACTTCTTTAAAATTTGCACCGAAAGGATGTGCCAGCGGTTCGGCAAGGTCTGCATAATTCACCAATGGATACTGGCTTTGGTAAGTATATGGCTTGGCTGTATTAAACTCGAACAGATAGTTAAAAGAATTAATCTTAAATAGGTCAGCGCCCCTTATACCTAACTGAACGGCTTGTTTGCTGTTATCACTGGTAGAGGTTTGATCATATAACCACTGAACATAAACTATCGTCTTGTTCAGCACTTTGTATTTAGCATTGAAGCCGAGGTAAGTATTATCAGGTATCGGCCCAGACGGTGCGATAGATTTCAGGAAGAATATCGGGTTGATATAGTTAGCATCAAAACCATGCCTAACGCCATCGTCATAAGCGTCGGGTGCTATCAGCGCATTGAAAAAACCGAGTGATGCACGGTTGGTGATATTCCAGTCGATATAATGAAAAACACCCCATTTTACCCTGTATGGCGGGTGCTCATCCGATGGGGCAAACCTGATCGCATTTGGGTCCTGCATATAAGCCCACATGGCCATATATTGTACCTTTTTGCCTAAATTCAGCTTTAAACGAACCAACGGATAGTTTGAAGCAAAATCAGATAACAATATCGAACGGTAGCCGTCGCCGATAAACGTTTTATCAACTCCAGCCTCAATACTAACCACCTGCGAAGGGGCATAACCCAGCAAAGTAGTAACATACAGCCAATCCATAGTACTTTTTGCGCCGCCGTTAAAATCATAGGCCTGGCCCGGTACCATGCCGGTTGAAGCAATGTAACTATTGATATAATTCGGGAAACGTCCCTGGTTTTCGAAACCGCTGGTATAGAAAAAGAATTTAGACCCAATAGTACCACCTGCCTGGTAACCGCGTGTGTTGAGCCAGGTTGTAGTTCCGTCGGTAAATTCGCGGCCAATGGTCAAATCGGGCAAATAATCTGCATAAAACGTATAATCTTTGGTCCTTACATCAAATAAATGCTCGTTGAATATCTTTCGCGAAAGCCAGCTTTTGCGGGCGGTATCAACTCCGCGGATCATGAGTGAATCGTAAGTATGCCGCAAAGCTCCCGAATCAATAATGATATAAGGCTTTAGTGAGGTATGTAAACTGGTTGACGTGGAATAAAAGTCTTTGCTTAGCTTTTGATAGAACATGAAGGAATAGGGCTGATATTCAGATTGAGACCAGGCTACTCCGCTGAACAACACCAAGAGTAATACAATTGTAAAGGCTCTCTTCATAGATGAGGTTGTGAAGATTTAACTATAAACCTTATTTATTCAAAATAGTTTAGTGTTTTAAACCCACCCTTTTTCAGATAATCATCTTTCTTCATTAAATGCAAGTCTGATTGTACCATATCTTCAATCATCGCTCTCAGATCATACTTAGGTACCCACCCCAATTTTTCTTTGGCTTTGCTGGCATCACCGATCAGCAATTCAACCTCAGTTGGCCTGAAATACTTAGTATCTACCTTCACTATCGTCTGACCAAATTTTAAGGCTTCTGTATTTAATCCTAATTCTTTGGCCCTTTCGTTGTCAATATCGATGATCACACCCTTTTCATGCTCATCCTTTCCGCTAAATTCAACTTCAATACCCAATTCAGCAAACGACATCCGGATAAAATTGCGAACGGTTGTGGTTACACCGGTAGCCACTACAAAATCCTCTGCCTTATCCTGCTGCAGCATGAGCCACATTGCCTCAACATAGTCTTTGGCATGGCCCCAATCGCGCTGAGCAGAAAGGTTGCCAACAAACAGGCAATTCTGCAAACCAAGGGCAATTTTAGCAGCGGCCCGGGTGATCTTCCTGGTTACAAAAGTTTCCCCGCGGATCGGGCTTTCATGGTTAAACAGGATGCCATTGCAGGCATACATATTATAAGCTTCGCGATAGTTTACGATGATCCAATAGCCATACAGTTTAGCCACTGCATAAGGCGAACGCGGGTAAAACGGTGTGGTTTCGTTTTGCGGCACTGCCTGCACTAAGCCGTAAAGCTCAGAAGTTGATGCCTGATAAACACGTGTTTTGTTGGTCAGCCCCAGCAGTCGTACCGCTTCTAATATTCTTAAGGTACCGAGGGCATCAGCATTGGCAGTATATTCGGGAGTGTCAAAGCTCACTTTTACATGGCTTTGGGCAGCAAGATTATATATTTCGTCGGGCTGAATTTCCTGAACCAATCTGATCAGGTTGGTTGAATCGGTCAGGTCGCCGTAGTGCAGTTTAAATTTTACGTTTTCTTCGTGTGGATCATGGTACAGGTGGTCTATACGGTCGGTATTGAACAATGATGTGCGTCTTTTAATACCGTGCACCTCATAACCTTTTTTCAATAAAAATTCAGCTAAATAAGCCCCGTCCTGACC
>JBQCEA010000512.1:0-6592 GCA_051960695.1 Mucilaginibacter sp.
TGTTCCGAGATATTTATCGCCCTGGTAAAAAGGCAACAAGGCAAAGTAGTCCTGGTAGCCGAAGGAGCGGCTGAAGCGGTAAAAATGGTCTGACACCTTATAAGCACCCAACACCACCATGTCTTTAAATATATTTAGGTCGTATTTCTTCTCTGACGGAAACTGTGCATCCTGGTCATCATATTCATGTATACTGATATCATATTTAGCCAGGTAGCCATCGAAATACTTCTTTTGTAAATAGGTTTTGAGATAGGTACCGCTATGTGCGGAATCGGTATAATATTTTTTAATGAAATTATCGGCTATGATCTGTTTTTCAATCTTCTTAAAGATACGGTCGGCCCTTACATCATCCGGGTTCTCGAGTTTTTGCACCAGTTCCTTTCGCAGAGCGATTTCCTTAATGGATTGAAAATGATTGAGCTTTATCGCTGAAATAACCGCACAAATGACGATAAGACTGACCATGGAAATTGAGTTGGTGCGGCCATGTTCATAATTATAGGCATATCCCCGCATAATAACCCATATCATCCATAATATATAGAATGAAGTGAATTCGCCCATCCGGTAAGAGGTTATCAATGTAGCAATAGCAATACCCGCCATCAATAAAGCTAACTGGTGAGAAACAGGTATATCAGTCTTGAAAGTGACCGTCAGGCATGTTTCAACCAATAAATAAAAGATGAGAAAGGCAAAGCACAGCATTAATACGCCCAGAACGCTGAAACCGGAAAGGTTCAGGACATTATTAACATCGAAATTGATATTTGATGTGGTAACAAGGCCATAAAAAAGGTTCAGCAGTATTTGCGCAACTATGATCAATACTAAAATGGCCGCCACAACTATGCTGTAACCGAGAAGTTTGTTTGTTGTATGTTTAACCAGTTTGTCTTTGAACCTGTAAACAAAGGCAAAGAACCAGCTTGCACACAGTATATTGATGCAGAGATCGCCAAGAGACGGGAAAATAGAATTTGAACTGTACAGTGCGGGATCAAAAATTCTCGGTCTGTAAACAAAATCGGGTAAATTATATTGGAGGTTTATTATTCGTACCCCAACTATAACCGTGGCCAGTATCAAAAACGACAGATACACATAACCCCTGGTGGCTATATAATTGCAAATGTTATGCATAAACAGGCCCAGGACAAGCGCGCACAATACCCAAACTATAGTTTCGAACAGGAAAAATTTATGGCTGACCTGGTGCGGGTTTACTTTTACAGAGAATAAATAAGTATGATCAATGCTATGTATCTCATATATATTTTTATCGCTATAGTCAGCTATCTGTATGTTGTTATCGGTTAATAGGTTGGTCGCAAATACATTTTGCAAATACTGGTTCTGGAAAGGATAGTCGAGTTTTACAGGTATAAAAAATATAGCTGAGAATGACCCTTCGTTTTTTCGGATTACATCATAATACCCATTATATTCATGAATGAAAGAATAGCCCGGTGGTATTGATTCAGTATGGTCGGGGATTATTTTCACGCCGCTCCAAAAAGCCAGCCGGCCTTCTTTAAGCGTTATAAACCAGATACTCTGGTGGGTGGTGAAGTTTGTTATTGCTTTAAGCGCTTCACGGTCATCATTCTCCAGCTTTTTTAGTTTTTCAAAGGCAGCTTTATCGGTAAGTGTTTGGTTTACAAATGTTTCTTTTTTGTGTAGATTGTTCTCTAAAGTTTGTGCAGTTTGATAAAGGTTATTCTTAGGGGTATAAGTTTTCTGCACAATAACCGCTGTGAGAAATAAACTGGCAAAAAGGAGCGCCAGCAATAGCCTTATTTTTGCAGAGAGAGTCAAGTTTTCAAAAGGTAAATATAAAAGTACATAAAAAAGCCATCCTGTAGAGATGGCTTTAAATATTATGATAAAACAGCGCTGCTGGTTACTGCTGCCCTGTCAACTTTTTTAACAAGGCCCTGCAATACATTGCCCGGCCCAACTTCAGTAAAGGATGTTGCACCGTCCTCGATCATGTGCATTACTATTTGCGTCCAGCGCACCGGGCCGGTCAGCTGTTCAATAAGGTTGTGCTTTATTTGTGCCGGATCGGTATAAGGTTTTGCATCTATATTTTGGTAGATAGGGCAAACCGGTTCTTTAATATTGGTATTAGCTATGGCGTGCTCCAGTTCGATCTTGGCCGACTCCATCAGCGGGGAGTGGAAAGCACCGCCCACGTTGAGTTTAAGCGCCCTTTTGGCGCCGGCTGCAAGCAATTTTTCGCAAGCATAATCAATGCCGGCAATGCTGCCTGATATTACCAGCTGACCCGGACAGTTATAATTAGCCGGAACAACAACGTCAGTGGCCTGGTGACAAACGTCTTCTACTGTAAAATCATCCAGGCCTAAAATAGCAGCCATGGTTGATGGCTGTATCTCACATGCTTTTTGCATAGCATTTGCGCGGGCGGCAACCAGGCGCAAACCATCCTCAAATGACAATGCTCCCGCCGAAACCAATGCCGAAAATTCGCCTAACGAATGCCCTGCGGCCATGTCGGGCTTAAAATCGTCACCTAATACTTTAGCCAGTATAACCGAATGCAGGAATATGGCAGGTTGTGTAACTTTAGTTTGCTTCAGATCTTCTTCGGTGCCGTTGAACATTACATCGGTAATGCGAAAACCGAGTATCTCGTTAGCTTTTTCAAATAATTCGCGTGCTTTATCAGACCTGTCGTACAGATCCTTTCCCATACCAACAAATTGGGCGCCCTGGCCCGGAAAAATGTATGCTTTCAATGTCGTGATTAGTTAATTGGTTTCTGTTTTAGTTAAGTGGTTGATTGAGTTGGATTAAGTTGACTAAGTTGAATATTTATTGCGATTAACTTAACCAACCATTCAACTTATTCAACAAACTACCCTAATTTAGCTGTTATCAAATTTAAAAACTCCGTACGGGTTTTTTCTTTCAAAAACTCACCCGTAAATGCAGAAGTAGTTGTAACCGAATTTTGTTTTTGCACACCCCGCATACTCATGCATAAATGGCGGCATTCGATTACCACACCCACGCCTAACGGATTTAACGTATTTTGTATGCAATCGCGTATTTCATTGGTCAACCGTTCCTGCACCTGTAGCCTGCGTGCGAAGGCATCTACCACACGGGGTATCTTACTTAGGCCTACCACGTGGCCGTTTGGAATATACGCGATATGCGCTTTGCCGAAAAAAGGCAGCATGTGGTGCTCGCATAATGAATATACCTCAATATCCTTTACCACTACCATCTGGCTATATTCCTCCTTGAACATGGCCGACTTGAGTATTTCCTGCGCATCAAGATCATAACCATGGGTTAGAAACAGCATTGCTTTCGCAACCCGTTCAGGGGTTTTCAATAAACCTTCGCGGTTCGGGTCTTCACCAATTTGCTGTAATACGCCGGCATAATGTTCCTGCAGGCTGTCGATCAGTTCCGGATTATAGCGGTCTATCTTTACATAGCCGTCAATGCCGGCGTCGCGGTCGGGGTAGGTGTCTTTTTTACTCATCTTCAGGGTTTAGTCGCCAAAATATTCGGCCGAGTTATTTTCAGTCTCGTATAATTTTACCGAATGCAAAAATACGCCCTCGTGCTCCTCGATAGGGCCTTTTAATTGGTTAAATATCTCGATACATAATATCTCGGTCGAAGCCATTTTGCCATTCATAAAGTCAACATCTTTATTCAGGTTTTTATGGTCAAGCTTTTCTATAACACGGTCGTTTATAATTATTTTAAGCTCTTTCAGGTCTATCAGGTAACCGGTAGCATGGGTTACTTCGCCCTTAACAGTTACAAATAAATTGTAATTGTGCCCATGCCAGTTGGGATTTGCACATTTACCAAAAACCTCAGCATTTTTCTCCTCGCTCCATTCTTCCCGGTACATGCGGTGTGCAGCGTTAAAATGCTCTTTTCGTGTTATATAGATCATCATGGTCAATAATTGCTGCAAATATAAAAACAAAAGCAGGGCTTTGTTTTATCTTAGCTGTCAAAATAAAGCCATTATGCGTGTATTGCTTGCTGCAGCTACTGAATTTGAGGTTAAAGGAGTAATGGATGAAATTAAGGATCAACACTTAAAAGTCGCTACTCAAAACTTACAACTTCTTATTACAGGTGTAGGCATGGTGGCTACCGCATTTGCTTTGGGGAGGCACCTCGCCACTAATCAATATGATCTCGCCATTAATTTAGGCATCGCCGGTAGTTTTGACCGCAGTATTGCATTAGGAGAAGTAGTAGAAATAGTTGAAGACCGATTCTCGGAATTAGGCGCCGAGGATGACAAAGCTTTTTTAACTATAGATGAGCTCGGTTTTGGTGAAAGTATATTCAATGCTTCAGCGAGTACATCAGATTTTGGAAAATCACTCAAAAAAATAAAAGCTATTACCGTAAACACTGTTCATGGCAACGAAGCCAATATCCAAAAACTGACTGGTCGTTTAGATGTGCAATTGGAGAGTATGGAAGGGGCGGCGTTCTTTTATGGCTGTAAACAGGCCGGGGTGCCGTGTTTGCAGATCAGGGCAGTGTCAAATTATGTAGAAAAACGCAATCGCGATGCCTGGCAGATAGGTATGGCCATTAAAAATCTGAAGACATTTGCTTCTGATCTGTTGAGAAGGTTGTAAACGTTGAAGTAGATAACCTTTACAACTAATACAACCATTACAACTAATACAACTAACCCTTGGCTTTTCCACCTGCGATATATGAAAACTTATATAGTAGATTCTTTTACTGATCAGCCCTTTAAAGGGAACCCTGCCGGTGTATGCTTTCCAACCGATGCACTTAGTGAGGAAAAAATGTTAAATATCGCAAGGGAGTTCGGGCTTTCAGAAACGGCATTTGTACAACCGGCCGATAAGCCTGATACTTATAACATCAGGTACTTTTCACCAAAAAAGGAGATCCCTTTATGCGGACATGCAACGCTGGCATCGGGAAAGATCATTTTTAATAGCACAGAATTAGCTAAAATTCACTTTATCACAGGCGAAAATGTCGATCTTTTTATCACCAGGGAGGCCGACAATATCATAATGGAATTTCCGGTTTATGAAACGGTTGCCATAAACATACCTGGTGAAGTTCTAAAGGCCTTAGGTATAACTGAAATAAGAAATTCGGTTTACAGCGAAAAAAATAAGATCATCGTTTTAGAAATTGACGATTCTGACCGGCTGGCTGAATTGAAACCTGATTTTAAGGCATTGGTTGATTCCTATTCAGGTATTAATGGCGTATTAGTTACTGCACCCTCAAAAAGCGCTGATTTTGACTATCATTACCGCTATTTCTGGCCGTGGGCAGGTACTGATGAAGATCCCGTGACCGGTGGTGTTCAAACTTTCCTGGCAAACTATTGGTTCAAAAAGCTGGGCAAAAACACGATGAAGGCATTCCAATCATCCAGCCGGACAGGTTCTATGACGCTGGAGTTGAAAGATGGAAAGGTGTTTTTGAAAAGCCGGGCTGTAGTTATTTTAGAAGGAAACCTGGTGGCTTTTGAATAATATGACACAACAGGAAATATTAAAGAAACTTTTTAAGCGCGACCTGGAAAAGCTAAAAACGGAGATCGCGGCTTACCATTCCGAAAGTAATATTTGGATTATAAGTGATGGCATAGCCAATTCTGCGGGTAATCTCAGTCTGCATTTAGTAGGCAACCTCAATCATTTTATTGGAACCGTGCTCGGTAATACAGGTTATCTTCGTCAGCGCGACCTTGAGTTTTCGCTGAAAAATGTGCCCAGAACTGAATTGGTCAAAATGATAGAAGAAACCATATCCATAGTAGACACGGTTTTAGATACAGTTACTGACGAGCAGATGACATCTGAATACCCAATAATAGTATTTGAAAAAGGCGATACAGTGGGCTATTTTCTCGCTCACCTGGCAACGCACCTTGATTACCATTTAGGTCAGGTGAACTATCACAGAAGATTATTAGATAAATAAATTACAAACATGAAACTAACCCTTGGCTTTTCGCCATGTCCTAATGATACCTTTATTTTTGACGCCCTCATTCACCATAAAATAGATACGGAAGGGTTGGAATTTGAAGTGTTCTATGATGATGTAGAAACACTGAACCAAAAAGCTTTCCGTGGTGAACTGGATATTACCAAACTAAGCTATCATGCTTTTGCTTATGTTGCCGACAAGTACATTTTGCTGGATGCAGGTAGTGCGCTGGGTTTTGGCGTTGGGCCGTTGTTAATATCTAAGAATGACTACGGTGATCTCTCAAGCCTCAAAACTCAGATATCAAACCTCAGGATCGGGATACCGGGTAAATATACCACTGCTAATTTCCTGTTAGGACTGGCGTTGCCGGACGCTACCAATAAACAGGAGATAGTTTTTTCTGAAATTGAAGATGCCTTACTGGATGAAAAGATCGACGTTGGACTGATTATCCATGAGAACCGTTTTACTTACCAGGATAAAGGGTTGAAAAAGATCATCGACCTGGGCGACTTTTGGGAAAAGCAAACAGGTTGCGCCATACCTTTAGGCGGTATAGTAGCTAACCGTAAGCTGCCTT
>JBQCEA010000513.1:0-4703 GCA_051960695.1 Mucilaginibacter sp.
TTCAGATGCAGCAAGTTCTGTTTGATGACGATTTTCTATAAGCTCCGTTTTGACATCTTCATAACTGAGCGCCGGTATTTTAACCAACTGCGTACGGGACAGAATAGTATTCAATATCTGGTCCTGGTTTTGGGCCACGAGCAGAAATAATGTATTGGGCTGCGGCTCTTCAATGATCTTGAGCAGCGAGTTTCCTTCTTTGTCCAGATATTCCGGCAACCAAAGGATCAGAATTTTATAGGCCGATTCAAATGGCTTAAAGCTTAGTTTTTTGATGATCTGGTGGCATTCAGCTATATTGATATTGGCCTGTTTGTTTTCGGCATCCAGGTATCCGCGCCAAATATCAAGGCTCAGATATGGATTTGCCAATAAGGCTTCGCGCCATTGTTCAATAAAAGTAAGGGAAGTATCGTTTTTGTCTTTGGCAAAGAATGGGTACGAAAAATGCAGATCGGGGTGCGCCAGTTTCTGGTATTTACGGCACGAAGCACAAACTCCGCACGAATCATCAGGCAGGCGGTCTTCGCACGACAAATATTGAGCGTAAGCAACAGCCAAAGCCAAACTTCCTGATCCTTCGGGGCCTAAAAACAACTGGGCATGACTTACCCGGTTATCTTTTACCGTACTGATCAGTTTTTGCTTTACTGCCTCTTGCCCTATTATCTGTTTAAACTGCATTTGGTGCAAATTAGGAATTAGATTTGAGATGTGAGACATGAGATTTGGGACGTCAGACCGGATTTGACACAAACACAGCAAATTAATCTGCACATTTGCACATCAATAAATCTGCACATGAGAATAATGGCCTTTGATTATGGTACCAAGCGCATTGGAATAGCAGTGACAGATCCTATGCAGATCATTGCGACCGGTCTGGACACCATTCATCCTAAAGATATTATTGAGTACCTGAAAAAGTATCTGCAGACCGAGCAAGTAGAGCGCTTTGTGGTAGGCGAACCTAAGCAAATGGATAATACTCCGTCGCAATCTGCTATACATGTAAAGGGATTTGTTAACCTGCTTAAAAAGAGTTTTCCCGCCATACCGGTTGAAATGATGGATGAGCGGTTCACTTCTAAAATGGCCTCAGCGGCAATAGCGCAAAGCGGTATGGGCAAAAAGGCCAGGCAAAGCAAAGAGCTTGTGGATACAATTTCAGCGGTAATTTTGCTTCAATCGTGGCTTGAAAGGCGTTAAAAAGTGTTAAAAATTTAAATATTAAGCAAATAGGCCTATCTTTGCGCCCATGGAGATCCTACCCCATGACCTTCAGCTGTATTTGGAAGATCATTGTGACCCCGAGCCCCTTGAGTTGCAAAAGATCAATAGGGAAACCTATCTGAAGGTTTTACAGCCACACATGCTCTCCGGCCATTACCAGGGCCGCTTATTGAGTATGCTCAGTAAAATGATACAACCGCGGCGCATTCTGGAGATAGGAACCTTCACCGGCTACGCCACAATTTGCCTCGCGGAAGGGCTTACCGAAGACGGCTTGATCCACACCATTGAAGTTAATCGTGAAATGGAAGAAATGCTTCATCAACATTTCAAGTCAACAAATGTGGATAAAAAGGTGGTGTTACACTTCGGCCATGCTGCTGAAATTATCGTAGAAATAACTGATAATAGCTTCGATTTAGTTTTTATCGATGCGGATAAGAAGAATAACCTGCTTTATTATAATTTAGTTATTGATAGAGTACGTTCGGGCGGGCTGATAATAATTGATAATGTTTTGTGGAAAGGGAAAGTGTACGGCAGCGAAAACGATGCCGATACGAGAACGATCCGTGAACTTAATGACCAGGTTGCTAAAGATACCAGGGTAGAAAAACTGATACTCCCGGTGCGCGATGGCATCCTGCTCGTTAGAAAAAAGTAAATTATGAAGAAAACCCTGGTGATTTTATCCCTATTGATTACTTCTGTTTTATCGGCTTCGGCGCAAAGTTCATCAACATCTTACATAGAAAGATTTAAAGATGACGCTATACGTATTATGCACCAAAGCGGCATACCCGCAAGTATAGTTTTGGCAGTAGCCATGCACGAGAGTGCGAACGGAACCAGCATGCTGGCCCAGCAATTCAACAACCAGTTTGGTATAAAGGGCTTTGATAGCCACGTTATTTACAAGCACAATAAGAAAGTACGTACTTCCTACAAGAAATATGGTTCGGTGATGGACTCGTTCGAGGATTTTGCGCGGATCATGACCCAGCGTAAGCAATTCAGCCACTTGAACCAGGAGTTTTCACACTACGATTATGTTGGATGGGCTAAAGGTATTCAGCATAGCGGATACGCCGCCAGCCGTAAATGGGCATCGCAGGTAATGGGGCTGATCAAGAAATATCAGCTTAACCTTTTTGATGAAAATCCGGCTGATCACCCCGAAATTGCATCCAACAACCAATAATTTATTTTATAAATCTTAGTTTTGAAAATGGAATAGCTTATTCCGTGATAAGATTTATTTAATGATGCGAAAAACAGCTTACGCCGTATTAGTTTCTCTATTTACCATTTTTCTAAGTTCATGTGCTGTACATAATAGCCTTGTGAGCAACAGGGAGGCACGTCGAAACAATCAAGAGATACAAGAGCAAAACAGCGCCTCCATTGCCAACTATAAGCCGATGACCTCGCTGGAGTATATTGATCGCTTTAAGGGCATTGCTATACAGGAGATGAATTTGTATGGCATCCCGGCAAGTATTACGCTGGCTCAGGGTTTATTTGAATCGGGCAGCGGTAACGGTGAACTGGCAAGGGTGGCGAACAACCATTTCGGCATTAAATGTAATAATGGCTGGAAAGGTAAAGGCTATTATAAAGATGACGATAATCACAATGACTGTTTCCGGGTATATGACCGCCCGGAAGATTCATTCCGTGATCATTCAGAATTTTTGAAAAGGCCGAGGTATGCTAAACTATTCACGCTGGATAAAAATGATTATGTAGGCTGGGCAAACGGGCTCAAGGATGCAGGGTATGCAACTAATCCGCAATATCCGCAATTGCTTATCAACATCATCAAAAAATATAACCTGGACCAATACGACCGTTCGGAAACGCAGGATCAAAAAGAAAAACGTGAAGACCGGGTGCTTACCCAGATAAATGACAACACAATAACCGCAAATAAAGATTCTGTTACACAACCCGATCAGGCAGAAAAATTGTATATCGTGGTGCAGGGTGATACACTATACTCCATTTCCAGACGTTTTGGACTAACTGTTGACGAACTTAAAGCACTTAACGGATTGCCTGATAATACGATCAAGATCGGGCAAAAGCTGGTTGTGGGAAAATAAGCAGCATCAATTTAAATGTGTAATGAAGGCCGGCCAAAGGTTCAGTTTTAACTTCGGGATAAAATACTGGCAACTGCTGTTTTTTAGCATTATAGCGCTGAACGTTTTTGCGCAGGACAAGCCAATAGAAGGAATAGTATTTGACAAGGATACCAAAGAACGCATAGCCCGCACGAATATCAAAAATATTACCACCGGCCAGCAGTTTTACGACGACCTGAAGGGCGAGTTTAAAGTAAATGCCAGAATTGGCGATAAGCTTGTTTTTAATAAGCAGGATTACCTGCCCGACACCATCCTGGTAAAAAGCACCGATAACATTGCGGTTTATCTTATTCGTACCGCTATCCCGATACCCGAAGTTACCATCCGCGATTCACTGCATACCCCGCTTCAAAAACTGATGGCTACTAAGCGCGAATACAATAAAGCTTATGGGCCAAGTGCCTACAATAATTTTTTAAGTACCGCACCTGGTGGTGGCGCCGGTATTAGTATCGATGCGTTGTATAATTCTTTAAGCCGGAGCGGGCGAAACGCACAGCATTTGCAGGGCCTGATACAAAAAGATTATGAGCAAAATGTGATCGATTATAGATTCAACAAATCCTATGTGGCAAACATTACCAAATTAAAAGAACCCGAATTATCAGAATTCATGATCCGGTACCGACCGAGCTATTACCTGGTAAGCACTGATACGGAGTATGAGTTTATCAATTATATCCGCAATAGTTTGCGCAGATACCTTCGTAACAAACGCATGTTTGCATTGCCGCCACTGAAACCACCGCAAAGCTAAAATCAGTATAAATGACCGTTTGAAATGTAATGATCATGTGGTTATCCGACTATATCACAGCATTTTTCTTTTAAAAACCAATAGCTTTTGCGTTAATTTGCGTCGCTATGTTAAAAACAGTTCTTGGTCTAATTCTTTCTGTATTCGTATTTTCTTCCGCACTTGCGCAACAAACAGATACCCTTAAAGCTGATACCAATTTACTGAACAAATACCGGTTGGATCCGCCCAAAAATGCCTTACCTATCCGTATCAGGCCGCTACAGCTCAATGAAGAGCTTATCCCGGTTGAATTGCTTGACTATAAGGTAAGCTATTGGCGTAAAAGCATTGTTTTTGGATTGAATTTTAATGAATCAACCTTTACCAATAACTGGAGCGGTGGTGGTGTAAACTCAATTGCTTTAGGATCGAACTTTGATTTTAAAGCAGAATACAACAAAACGCCGCTGGATTATACCACAGAAACCAACCTGATCTATGGTGTGGCGGCAACTAAAGGCGAAGGCTCAAGGAAGACCAATGACCGTATTTTCCTGGACAATAAGTTGGCGACACAGATA
>JBQCEA010000514.1:0-3812 GCA_051960695.1 Mucilaginibacter sp.
ATAGAACTTGAAGCCTGGAAAAGGCCCGTATGCTTAGAATCGCTATTTCTGAATTGGTGAAGAATTTTCCTTCCGACGAAAAATATAGATTGACTAATCAGATAATCCGTTCATCACGCTCAATAGGTAATAATATAGCAGAAGGACATGGACGGTTCCATTACATAGATTCAAAAAAGTTTTTTATAACTGCCCGCGGTTCAGCTTCAGAAACTATAGACCATCTTATTGTTGCCTTAGATGAGAATTATATTAATGAAGCCGCTTTCGTGAATCTAAGAACTATTTGCGAAGATTGTATGAAGCTAATAAATGGATATATAAATTACTTGAAACAACAATCGGATAATGAAAAATAATGGGATTTTTTTTTTAACATATTCAACTAATCGCAAATCGCAAATTAACTAATCACTAACCTCTAATCTCTGATCTCTATTTACTACCTTTGCGGCTCAAAAAACAGTGAGTCATGAGCCAACCCGTTCAAATAAAAAACGCTTTAATTTCAGTTTATTACAAAGACAACCTCGAACCTATTATTAACGAATTGCACCGCCTCGGAGTAAAGATTTATTCTACCGGCGGCACGGAAACTTTTATCCGCAGTTTAGGTGCTGATGTAATAGCAGTGGAAGACCTGACATCTTACCCTTCTATTCTTGGCGGTCGTGTAAAAACGCTGCATCCAAAAGTGTTTGGCGGTATATTGGCCAGGAGGGGTTTTGAAGGTGATGAACAGCAACTGGCTCAATATGAAATACCGGAGATTGACCTGGTGATCGTAGATCTTTACCCGTTTGAAGAAACAGTAAAATCAGGCGCTGGTCAGGATGATGTGATCGAGAAGATCGATATTGGCGGTATCTCGCTCATTCGCGCTGCTGCTAAGAACTTTAAAGATGTGGTGATCATTGCTTCAAAAGACGATTACATTGAACTGGGTAATATATTGAAAGAGCAAAATGGGAAAACCAGCATTGAGCAGCGTAAAAGATTTGCCCAGAAAGCATTCAATATCAGCTCTAATTATGACACGGCTATCTTCCAGTATTTTAACCAGGAAGAACAGCTGCCGGTTTTCAAGCAAAGCATACAAAAAAGTACCGTATTGCGTTATGGCGAGAACCCGCACCAGAAAGGTGTTTTCTATGGCGACCTGGATGCGATGTTCACCAAGTTGAATGGTAAAGAATTATCATACAACAATCTTGTGGATGTAGATGCCGCGGTAGCGCTGATTGATGAATTTACCGAGCCTACAGTTGCTATATTAAAACATACTAATGCCTGTGGCATAGCCAGCCGCAACTTTATAAAAGAGGCGTGGATAGATGCACTTGCCTGCGATCCGGTATCTGCATTTGGTGGTGTTATCATCGCCAATGATGAGATAAATGAAGAGACCGCAAAAGAGATCAACAAGATATTTTTTGAGGTACTTATAGCACCTGCTTATACTGATGAAGCTGTTAAAGTATTACGTGAAAAGAAGAACCGTATTATTTTGATCCGCCAGAATGTGGAGTTGCCTGTAAAGCAATTTAAAACTTTACTAAATGGCGTGATAGAACAGGACAAAGACCTGACCGTTGAAGGCCCTGACCAGATGAGAACTGTTACTGAAAAACAACCGACCGAATCGGAATTGAAAGATCTTTACTTCGCCAATAAAGTGGTGAAGCATACTAAATCAAATACCATTGTCTTCGCAAAAAATAATCAATTAATGGCAAGCGGCGTCGGTCAAACTTCGCGTGTGGATTCTTTGAAACAGGCTGTGATTAAAGCAGCGAGCTTTGGCTTTGACCTGAATGGTGCTGTAATGGCATCTGATGCATTCTTCCCATTCAATGATTGTGTTGAACTGGCTGCCGAAGCAGGCATCACAGCAGTGCTGCAACCGGGCGGTTCAGTAAAAGACCAGGACTCTATTGATATGGCAAACCAAAAAGGCATTTCTATGGTTATGACCGGAGTGCGCCATTTTAAACATTAATCAATAGTTAAATACAATAAGTTAAAAAATTATTCGCTTTTAATAACAAGTATTAATATTATTACGTATAATTTTTTCAAACTTTGCAGATTATTTTTTCGAATTGACAAAACATGGGTTTATTTAACTTTTTTACACAAGAGATTGCCATAGATTTAGGCACAGCAAATACCCTCATCATACATAATGATAAAGTAGTGGTCGACGAGCCATCTATCGTAGCGTTTGACCGCACCACCAATAAGGTGATAGCCATAGGCAGGCAAGCTATGCAGATGGAGGGTAAAACCCATGAGAACATCCGTACAGTACGCCCGCTGAAAGACGGTGTAATTGCCGACTTTAACGCTGCCGAGCACATGATACGCGGTATGATCAAGATGATCAATAAAGGCAAGGGATGGTTCTTCCCATCGCTGCGTATGGTTATCTGTATACCCTCCGGTATTACTGAAGTTGAAAAACGTGCCGTTCGCGACTCTGCCGAGATCGCAGGCGCTAAGGAAGTATACCTCATCCACGAGCCAATGGCTGCTGCTGTAGGTATCGGTATCGACGTTGAGGAACCGATGGGTAACATGATCATTGATATAGGTGGTGGTACTACCGAGATCGCGGTTATCGCTTTATCAGGTATTGTTTGCGACCAGTCTATCCGCGTTGCGGGTGATAACTTCGACTCAGACATTGTACAATATATCCGCCGTCAGCATAACATCATGATCGGTGACCGTACCGCTGAAAAGATCAAAATAGAAGTAGGCGCTGCATTACCTGAAATTTCAGACCCTCCGGGTGATTTTGCTGTTCAGGGCCGCGACCTGATGACAGGCGTGCCAAAGCAGATCATGGTATCTTATACCGAAATTGCGCATTGCCTGGATAAATCTATTTCCAAAATAGAAGAAGCTATTCTGAAAGCATTAGAAATTACTCCGCCAGAGTTATCGGCTGATATTTATCAAACCGGTATTTACTTAACAGGTGGCGGCGCGTTGCTGCGTGGCCTGGATAAACGTGTAGCTGCCAAAACCAAATTGCCTGTTCACGTAGCTGAAGATCCGTTGCGCGCCGTAGTACGCGGAACCGGTACAGCGTTGAAAAATATTGGCAACTTTAAATTTTTAATGCAGTAGGTCAGAGATTAGAGACTAGAGATTAGTTTCAGTAGGACTAGTTGAAATTTTATATATGCTCTCTTTCACCGATCTTGAGGTTTGGAAAAAAGCCAGAACATTACGCAACAATATTAATGAACTTGTCCAATCATTTCCAACGGAAGAAAAGTATAGACTGCAAGACCAGATCATAAGGTCGTCTAGATCTATCGGCAATAACATTGCTGAAGGACATGGTAGGTTTCACTATGCTGAAAATGCGAAATTTCTAATCAATGCACGAGGTTCGGCGGCGGAAACAATTGACCATCTCATTATCGCGTTGGATAATAAGTTAATTGATGAACAGAAATTTAATAATTTTAAACAAGATTGCGAAGAGTGTATGAAAATGATAAACGGATATATTAATTATTTGAGAAAACAAACTAATCTCTAGTCTCTAATTAACTAATCTCTAATATAATGCGTAACCTCCTGATTTTTATCACTAAGTACAACGCATTTTTTTTGTTTCTCATTTTCGAGATTAGCTCCCTTATCATCTATATCAAATACAACTCGTTTCAGAAAGCCACTTTTATCAGCTCTACCAGTAAAATTACCGGTGGCTTATATATGCAGGTCGATCAGCTGAAAGGATACCTGTCGCTAAAAGAAGTTAACGATAGCCTTGCACGCGAAAATGCGCGTTT
>JBQCEA010000515.1:0-4493 GCA_051960695.1 Mucilaginibacter sp.
ATATCTTTTGCAAAAAGGCATCGCTTACCTGTACCGGCAAAAGGCCGTTGTTCAGCGCGTTGCCTTTGAAAATATCGGCAAAGAAACTGCTTACTACTACATCGAAACCATAATCAACTATGGCCCATGCAGCATGCTCGCGACTGCTTCCGCAACCAAAGTTCTTGCCTGCAACCAATACCTTACCTGAGTAGGTAGGGTGGTTCAACACGAAATCTTTGGGATTATCCTCACCATCGAAACGCCAGTCGCGGAACAGGTTGTTACCAAAACCTTCGCGGGTAGTGGCCTTTAAAAAGCGCGCCGGGATGATCTGGTCGGTGTCGATATTCTCTATCGGCAGCGGCACCACGGTGCTTTGTACGTGTTTGAATATCTGAGTCATCTTTTTTAAGATTGCACCGATGTAGTTTGTGATTACACCGATTTTTTGTCATTATGTCATTGGGTCATTCAGTCATTTTTATAACGTCACAACCTTTTGCCTTTCACCTTTATCCTTTTACCTCTGCGTAGTGCTCTACTGTCGGGAACGGATCATAAAAATGATGCAACAAACTTTTCCATTCTTTATATTCCTCCGATCTACGGAAGCATTCGGTATGATTCTCCAGTTTTTGCCATTCTACCAGTAAAATAAAACGACTGGAATTTTCCAGGCATCTTTTTAACTGATGCGAGATGTAACCGGTCATTTTAGAAATGATATGCTGCGCTTTTGAAAAAGCCGCCACAAAATCATTCTCCTTCCCGGGAATTACATCTAATATGGCTACTTCTAAAATCATACTTTAGTTGAATGTCATGCTGAGGCTCTCGAAGCATGTGGGTAGGCCTGCGCTCACCCTTCGAGTACCTCAGGGTGACACCTATACCAATTCCCCTTCTTCCAGCAATTCTCTCACGTCAGTTATCTTACCAGTTACAGCAGCAGCAGCAGCGGTAAGCGGACTGGCTAAGAAAGTACGCGAATTTGGTCCTTGTCTTCCTTCAAAGTTTCTGTTCGAGGTAGATACACAGTATTTACCTGCTGGTATCTTATCCTCATTCATAGCCAGGCATGCACTGCATCCCGGTTCACGTAATGGGATACCTGCTGCTTCAAACACTTTGTCAAGCCCTTCAGCCAAAGCCTGTTTTTGCACTTGTTTTGAACCCGGAACGATCCAAACAGTTACGTTGTCAGCCTTCTTTTTCCCTTTCAGGAATTGTGCCACCTGGCGCAGGTCTTCAATGCGTGCATTGGTGCAGCTTCCGATAAATACATAATCGATTGGTTTGCCCAGCATTTCCTGGTTGTCATGCAATCCCATATATTTCAACGAATTGGCATAAGACAACTGTTCAGTAGCATCGATGTCCTGGGTGGAAGGTACATGTTGTGTAACTCCTATGCCCATACCCGGATTAGTTCCGTAAGTGATCATAGGCTCAATGTCCTCGGCACGGAAAGACAATACTTTGTCGAACTGCGCATCCTCGTCGCTATAAAGCGTCTTCCAATAAGCTACGGCTTTATCCCATTCTTCACCTTTAGGTGCAAATTCGCGGTCTTTTACGTAGTTGAATGTAGTTTCATCAGGAGCGATCAATCCGCAGCGCGCACCCATTTCAATGCTCATGTTACAGATGGTCATACGGCCTTCCATGCTTATAGAGCGGATGGTATCACCGGCATATTCTACAGCATAACCTGTACCGCCTGCGGCAGTTATCTGGCTGATGATGTACAATATAATATCTTTAGCGCCTACGCCTTTTTGCAATTTGCCGTTCACTTCGATCTTCATCCTTTTAGGACGAGATTGCAGTAAACATTGGGTAGCCAGTACCTGCTCAACCTGAGAAGTACCTATACCAAAAGCAATAGCGCCGAATGCACCGTGAGTAGAAGTATGGCTATCGCCGCATACGTAAGTACCGCCCGGACGGGTAATACCCAACTCCGGACCAATGATATGCACAATACCCTGGTAAGGGTGCCCTAAACCATAGAATTCTACGCCGAACTCTTTACAGTTTTTGGCAAGTGTTTCAACCTGGTAACGTGAAAGCTCCTCCTTAATAGGCAGGTGCTGATCCCAGGTAGGTACGTTATGGTCGGCAGTAGCTACGGTTTGCTTCGGGCGCAGAACCTTGATACCACGTTTACGCAAGCCGTCAAATGCCTGCGGACTTGTCACTTCGTGAATGAAGTGTGTGTCAATGTACAAGATATCCGGGAAACCTTCCTTACTGCTCACAACGTGCGCATCCCAGATCTTGTCAAATAATGTTTTTCCCATCTCTATTTTATTTAGAAGTGGCAGTGGCAGTGGCAGTAGCAGTTAAGTTACTGCTACTTACTACTGCAACTGCTACTAAATTTATGCTTCCACTACCTGATTTTCTGGCCTTAAGCTGCGTACAGTTTTACCAGCTTGCCACATTTCGCTCTCGCGTAATTCCTGCAATTCTTTGTTCAGTTTTTCGCGGTAATCAGGCTGACTGTTTGAGTCGATAGAGCGCTGAGATTCTTTACCGGTAGCTACGCTGTTATATAATTCTTCAAATACAGGCTTGGTGGCATCACGGAATTTCTTCCACCAATCCAAGGCACCACGCTGTGCAGTAGTTGAGCAGTTGGCATACATCCAGTCCATACCGTTCTCAGCTACCAATGGCATTAACGATTGTGTTAATTCTTCAACAGTTTCGTTGAATGCTTCAGAAGGCGAGTGGCCTTTGCTGCGCAATACATCGTACTGAGCGGCAAATACACCCTGGATACAACCCATCAAAGTACCACGCTCGCCTGTAAGGTCGCTGTATACTTCTTTCTTGAAATCAGTTTCAAATAAGTAACCGCTGCCTACAGCAATACCTAAAGAAATTACTCTCTCTTTTGCTTTGCCAGTAGCATCCTGGAAGATAGCGAAGCTTGAGTTCAAGCCGCGGCCTTGCAGGAACATCCGACGCAATGAAGTGCCTGAACCTTTAGGAGCAACCAGGAACACGTCAACATCAGCAGGGGGCACAATGCCGGTTTGCTCTTTGAAAGTGATACCAAAACCGTGAGAGAAGTACAGTGCCTTGCCTTTGGTTAAATGTTTTTTAACAGTTGGCCACAACTCAATTTGTGCGGCATCGCTCAAAAGATAGCAGATAATAGTGCCACGCTGAAGCGCTTCTTCAATTTCAAAAAGAGTTTCGCCAGGTACAAAGCCATCAGCTACTGCTTTATCCCAGGTTTTTGAATTTTTACGCTGACCAACAATTACGTTGATACCGTTGTCTTTTTGATTAAGTGCCTGTCCGGGGCCTTGTACACCATAACCGATCACAGCTACAGTTTCGTTCTTCAGGATTTCCTGTGCCTTTGATAAAGGGAACTCTTCGCGGGTTACCACATTTTCTTCAGTGCCGCCGAAATTTAGTTTTGCCATTGTTTTCTGTTTTACTATTAATTACACCGATGTTGTTATGATCACACCGGTTATTTATTTGTTCATTTTTTATTAGTCATTAGGGCATTGCGTCATTAAGCCATCTTGGCCCGTTCTCACTCGCACATTTGCATATTCGCACATTCACACATCATTTCTTCACTACGATCACAATCCCCGATGCCCAGCCCATTTTGGTTATTACTACATCTTCTCTTGCATCCAAATCGTCCAGCAGGGCTTTTACTTTCTCGGCATGTCCGTCGGGCCAGTTAGCCTGCGGCAGCATGTCATCGATAATGTAAATGCCGCCTTTTTCAAGCATTCCGAGGGCCTCATTCAACAAATTGTACTTGCCCGGCCATGTATCCGCAAATATAAAACTGAACTTCCTATTTGCGTTCTTTTTTATCCATTCGCCGCCGTCAGTGCAAATTAAGGTAAGGCGTTTATCTACTCCTAAATTTTCTTTGGCAATACTCAATAAAGTATCGTCATTATCTAACGATACCAGCTTAGAAGCATCATCCATACCATCCAATATCCAGGCGGTGGCTAAACCGGTGCCGGTCCCCAGCTCAAGGAATTCGCCTGAAGGTTTGGTGGCAGCAAGCGTTTTTAGCAGGGAGCAGGTTGATAATTCCGACATCTGCAAAAAGCCGCAAGCTTCCGTCGCCTCCTTAATGCTGGCGTAAGCTGTTGGATATGTATGTATGGTTTCTTCGATCATCTTCTTATAAGCTGAAAGCTAAAAGCATAAGGCTTAAAGCTCTCTTACCGTTAATTTTATAATATTTGCCAAAGCTTTAATCTTTTAGCTTTCTGCTTTGAGCTTACATCGTGAACACCTTATCCGCATCGTTCAGATACTCATTCTCAATGACATCCTCACCTGGTTCGCGTCTTTCGAATTCGCGCAGTTTGGTGTTAAAGCCTTCGCTGTCTTTAATGATAGCTACTCTGGCGCTGCGCACAAATTCTATCAACCCATAAGGCTGCAAAATGCTGATGAGGTTATCTGTTTCTTCACGGTGCCCTGTAGTTTCAAATACAGTATAGTCCTTACGG
>JBQCEA010000516.1:0-6518 GCA_051960695.1 Mucilaginibacter sp.
CAGGCAGCTATTTATTCGGACAGTCTTGAGTTTTACCACGATCGCGGCGGATTATCGACCTCTAAAAAAGACCTGTTAGCTGCTATAAAAGCGAACATCTGCGGTAAAGTAACCCGTGTACTGGTACCCGGAAGCGTGGAGGTTTATCCTATACCCGGCTTTGGCGCCATCGAGATCGGCTATCACCGCTTTATTAATCACCAGGAAAGTGAAACGCCATCCAAACCCGGCAGGTTTGTCGTTTTCTGGCGACTTAAGAACGGCAAATGGCAAATATACCGCGTAGCCAGTATGCATGCAGGAATGTGAGGTTTTTAAGCTGAAACAATCCAACCCGTCATGGCGAGGAACGAAGCCATCTCTACATAGGATAGCCAAAACCACAAAGCATATTTCGGAGATTGCTTCATCGTGCCTCCTCGCAATGACGGTGTAGAGAGGTGTTCCACTTGTCCTGTTGCAAAATAAAGAACGGAACAGTCGGAATCAGAACTTTTAGAATTAAGGAATTGCCGGAATTCTGTTCATTCTTAAATTCTGATAATTCAGGTTCAGACAATGATGTGTGGATAAAAGGCTTGTCATGCTGAGGCACTCGAAGACCGCCGCACACACTTCGACGGAGCTTAGTGTGACATCCTTTGGTTTAGGGCTGTTCCACTTCCCTGTTACAAAATAACGGACGGAACAAAGTCAAGTTGATTAAGTTTAATGGTTAGGTTAGTTGATTAGGTTAGTAAATCAATCAAACAACTCAATCAACCACTTAACTTAATCAACCCAATCAATCACTCTAACCCACCACCCAAATGTTAATGCAATATCATTATTCCTTTAATAGTCTGGCAATTCCTTCCATATCCAATTAATTAACCGTACCTTTGCGCCAAATTTGGGAACCGCATTTTTATGCAGAAAATTAGAAATATTGCGATCATCGCACACGTTGACCACGGTAAAACTACACTGGTTGACAAGATTTTACACAGCTGCGCTATTTTCAGGGACAACCAGGAAACCGGCGAGCTTATTTTGGACAACAACGACCTGGAACGTGAGCGTGGTATTACCATCGTATCAAAAAACGTTTCGGTGCGCTATAAAGATGTTAAGATCAACATCATCGATACACCTGGTCACGCCGACTTTGGTGGCGAGGTAGAGCGTGTGTTAAAAATGGCCGACGGCGTATTATTGCTGTGCGACGCTTTTGAAGGCGCTATGCCTCAAACCCGTTTCGTTACACAAAAAGCGTTGTCGTTAGGCTTGAAACCTATCGTGGTAGTAAACAAGGTTGACAAAGAAAACTGTCGCCCTGAAGAAGTTTACGAACAGATATTTGAGCTGTTCTTTAACCTTGAGGCTACCGAAGAACAACTGGATTTTCCGGTGATCTACGGTTCGTCAAAACAAGGCTGGATGAGCACCGACTGGAAAAAACCAACGGACAACATCTTCCCGTTAATGGATACCATTCTGGAGCATATTCCTGCTGCACCTGAGGTTGAAGGTACCCTGCAAATGCAGATCACTTCGCTGGATTATTCATCGTTCGTAGGCCGTATCGCTATCGGTCGTGTAGCACGTGGTGTTATCAAGGAAAATCAGCCGGTATCGTTAGTAAAACGTGATGGCAAGATCCAAAAATCAAGAATAAAAGAGCTTTACACTTTCGAAGGTTTGGGTAAGGTAAAAGTAACCGAAGTAAAATCAGGCGATATCTGCGCTGTGGTAGGTATCGAAGGTTTCGAGATCGGCGATACCATTGCTGATTTTGATAATCCGGAACAATTGGCGGTTATCAAGATCGATGAGCCAACCATGAACATGCTGTTCACCATCAATAACTCACCATTCTTTGGTAAGGAAGGCAAGTTTGTAACCTCACGCCATCTGCGCGACAGGCTTTACAAAGAAATGGAAAAGAACCTGGCATTGAAGGTTGTAGAAACCGAATCGCCGGATTCATACCTGGTTTATGGCCGTGGTATCCTGCACTTGTCGGTACTGATCGAAACTATGCGTCGTGAAGGTTATGAATTACAGGTAGGCCAGCCGCAGGTTATCGTAAAAGAAATTGATGGCGTAAAATGCGAACCTGTTGAAACGCTGATAGTTGACGTTCCGGGAGATGTTGCCGGTAAGGTGATCGAGCTTGTAACCCAACGTAAAGGTGAACTGCTGGTAATGGAACCAAAAGGTGATTTACAGCATTTGGAATTTGAGATACCATCACGTGGTATCATTGGCTTACGTAATAACGTACTAACCGCTACCGCTGGTGAGGCTATTATGGCGCACCGCTTTAAGGCTTACGAGCCGTGGAAGGGTTCAATACCTGGTCGTTTAAGCGGTGTATTGGTATCGATGGAAAAAGGCCAGTCAACAGCTTATGCTATTGATAAATTGCAGGACCGTGGTCGTTTCTTTGTTGATCCAGGTGTAGATATTTACGAAGGCCAGATACTAGGCGAGCATATCCGTGATAACGACCTGGTGATCAACGTGGTTAAAGGTAAACAGCTGACCAACATGCGTGCGTCAGGCAGTGATGATAACGTGCGTATTGCACCGGCTATCAAATTTTCGCTGGAGGAATCAATGGAGTATATCCAGGCTGATGAGTATATCGAAGTAACACCGCAAAGCATGCGTTTACGCAAAATATATCTTACTGAGAACGAGCGTAAAGTAAATTCGAAAAAGTTTGTGAATCAGTAATCAGTTATTAGAAATATAATTGAGAGCCGGGATAGTTTTCCTGGCTCTTTTTGTTTTGGCTTATTGAGATCGTCATGGCGAGGAACGAAGCCATCTCTGCGCAGGATAGTCAGAACCATTCGGATTCAGACAAAAATGGATGGGCATAGTTTAGAGATTGCTTCGTCGTACCTCCTCGCAATGACGCTTGGAAGTGTTACACCAGTGCTGTTACAAAATAACGGACGGAACAGTGAAGGTGAAAGCTGAAAGACCAAAGCTAAAAGCCATTGTCATTTCGAACGATAGAGAGAAATCTTAAACGCCGGGCATGATGTATAAGATTTCTCCAGCCTTTGACTGATTAAAATGACATTTATTAATGAAATGATGAGCAATCGTAAGGAAGACGGTATAGTTCGCGATTGCCAGCCGACGGGCAGCATGAAGCATGGGTTGAAATACTTTGCAGGTCCGTAGGGTAAATATTTCAGAACTTATCTGATGGCAATTCGTGTGAATAATCAGAAAAATTATCATTTTTACAGCGAAACCTTATTTATCACAATGATGAAGAATACTATAATTACACTGATATGCCTTTTAGGTCTCGCAACGCTATGTACTTCATGCGTTAAAGAAGTTAAGAACGGGCCTGATAATTCCATAAAATTAACCTTTGAATCGGTCACTATCCCTGCTGGTACTACCAAACAAATTGTTTGTCAAAATTATTCTGCTTCGGATCTGATCTGGTCATCAACTGATACGGCCGTTGTTAAGGTAGACACAGCGGGTTTATTAACTGCCTTTAAGCCTGGTGTTGCAACTATCAATGTCAAAAGCAAAAAACAAGCTGTTTCGGCTACGTGTACTATCACCGTTATTGATCAGGCTGTCACAGATGTAAGTGTCGGCGCTGACGGTTCTGTTTTTGTAATAGGTTCAGACAGCGTTTCAGAAACAGGAGGCTATGGTATTTATAAACTGGTAAACAACCGACTGATCAAACTGCCTGCTTGTGCCGGTATACGGGTTGCGGTTGATCCTTATGGAATGCCCTGGGTAGTGAATAAATCGCACCTGATATTTAGATATAATGGTACGCCTGTATGGTACCAGATGCCGGGTACTGCTACCGATATAGGCATAGGCGCTGATGGTTCAGTATACGCTATTGGCACACAGGATGTATCTCCATCCGGCGGATATAATATTATGAAATGGAACGGATCTGGTTGGGTCAATATGCCCGACTGTGCAGGTATACATATCGCTGTAGCTCCGAACGGCATTCCATGGGTGGTTAACAAATCAAATATTGTTTTCCGTTACGGTGGTACCTATCTATGGGATCAATTGAATGGCATTGCAGGTAATGATATTGGTATTGGTGCAGATGGTTCTGTATTTGTAACCGGAAAAGATTCAACCCTTGTAGGTTACCAACCACCAATTTACAATTTTGCCAATAACCAATGGAACGTTGTGCCGGGTGTTTCAGGCGGAGTAAGTATATCAGTGGATCCGGCAGGTAAAATATATTATATTGATAAATCAGGAGTACTGCATAAGCCATAAAAGTACCCCATTCTCATAGGAGCAGAACCTCAGCAATGTTGGGGTTTTTGTTTTTTATATTGATAGTACTGTTCCACTTATACTGTTACAAAATAACGGATGGAACAGTCAGAACTTGAATTCTTAGAATTAAGGAATTGCCCAAATTCTGTTCATTCTTAAATTCTGTTAATTCAGGTTCAGACAAAGAATGACGGGCTTAACCCAGGCAAAGCCATCTCTGCACATACAATAATCAACGCATTTGCTTTTTTATATCTTTACAGCCAACTATGCGTATCCCCGGTATACCAGGCTTTGACCAGCAGGCATTTGAAAAGTATTTCAAAAATACGGGAATGCTGTTTGTTGGGCGCATTGGCAGCTTGGCAATCAAAATGATCGTGGGTATCTGTGTTGCCAACTATCTCGGCAGGGGACAGAACGGTGTTCTGTTTGGCGGTACGGTTTATATTTATTTCTTTTCCGCAATAGCTACCCTCGGGCTTGATCAATTCATCGTTAAAGAGTTACACGCTTTTCCTCATAACCGTGATCAAATATTAGGTACATCACTGGTTATGAAGTTAATGGCCGGAGTGGGCTGTATACCGCTCATCTGGCTGGCTTACCAGATATACCCGGCAAGGGGCACACCATATCATTATGTGTTCATTTTTTCGATGATCGGCATTGTACAGGCTTTTACAGTTATCGACGCCTATTTTCAATCTGAAGTAAAGTCGAAATACATTATGCAAGTACAGGTTGTCGGTAACCTGGTTTCGGCTGCTATTAAACTGGCTTTAATAGGGCTCAAGATGCCGCTGATCTGGTTTGTTTATGCCTATACTTTCGATTTCCTGCTGATATCCATTGGTTATTGCTTTACTTACCAACGCAAGGGCAGGAGCCTGTTCAAGTGGTCGTACAATGGCTCGCTGGCTAAAAAGCTGCTTTCCTATTCGTGGCCGCTCATCATTTCAGGTATCATGGTGGCGCTATACATGAAGATAGACCAGATCATGCTGCAAAATATGAAGGGCGTAAAAGAAGCGGGAGCGTATGCCACCGTAGCCTCGCTAAGCGAAGCCTGGAACTTTGTGCCTACGGTTATTGTTACCTCGTTGTTTCCTGCTATCCTGAACGCCCGTCGGGACGATATAAACCGCTACAACAAGCGTATTCAAAACCTTTACGACCTGATGGTTTACCTTAGTGTGCCTGTAGCGTTGATCATCACCTTCGCGTCGCCGCTGATCTATAAACTCTATCATAAAGAATATGCTTATGCAGCACCGGTATTATCGGTTCATATATGGTCGGGGGTGTTTGTGTTTTTAGGAGCAGCAAGCAGCCAGTACTTGATAGCCGAAAACTACAATACGCTCACCTTTATCCGTACCGGTTTTGGAGCTATTGTCAACATCGTGCTCAACCTTATACTGATACCTAAGATGGGTATGATGGGCGCTGCTATTGCTACACTGGTGGCTTATGCAAGTGCAGCATTTTTTATTTTAGCCATACCAAAAGTGAACAAACAGGGGTTAATGATGTTAAGGTCATTATTCCTATTTTCGTTGTTTCAAAAAATCATTAAACGTTGAATAAATTCTCTTCCCTGATCAATTTGCTATCACAGCCATCGAGGCTGAAATCGATATTGTCGTTCAATCATAAAGGCTATCTTCACGAGATCGGCTGGTTCAAGGCGCATGATACCAAATCGCCTGTGGATGCTGATGGCAACCCGATACCCTGGGTTACTTATTCATTCATCGACTTTATTAAGGACCGCATAAACAAACAGCATGCTATTTTTGAGTTTGGCTCAGGCAATTCTACACTTTTCTATGCCAAATATGCCGGGATTGTAGTATCGGTAGAGCACGATAAGGAATGGTACGACAGGATAGTGAAAAGTAAACCAGACAATGCCGAGATGATCTTTTGCGAATTAGTAAAAGGCGGAGATTATTGCAGAATGCCGGTTAAACTTGGAGAGAAATTTGATGTTATAATAGTAGACGGCCGCGACAGGGTGAACTGCTGCAAACAAGCGGTTGATGCCTTGTCTGAGCATGGTGTTGTGGTGCTTGACGATTCGGAACGTGATTTTTACAAACCTGCTATCGACTTTTTGCTGAAACTTGGCTTTAAACATTTGGCGTTCAGTGGCATTTCGCCGGGCTTATTTTACCGCAAAACAACTTCGGTTTTTTATAAGACCGATAATTGCTTAGGCATATAAACTT
>JBQCEA010000517.1:0-4198 GCA_051960695.1 Mucilaginibacter sp.
AGCATAGTTGCTGTAAACAACAATAAAATAGCATTCTTTGATGAGATACAAACCCAGCTGGCGGCCAATAAGGATAAACAAGTTCAGTTAAGCGTTAAGAGAAACAACACTATTCAAAGTCTTACTGCGCAGGTAACTAAACAAGGTACCTTAGGATTTCAGGCCAAGAGCGATATCCCGAAACTGGTAACGGTAAATTACAGTTTCTTTGACTCTTTCCCGGTTGGGGCTTCAAGGGCATGGGCTAATTTTACTGATAATGCCAAAGGCTTAAAGAAGATATTCACAGGTCAGGTTAAGGCGCAGAAGGCTATTTCAAGCCCTATCGGTATAGCGCAAATGTATGGCAGTCATTTCGATTGGTTAAAGTTCTGGAGCCTTACCGGTTTTATATCGATGGTATTAGCACTGATGAACCTACTACCGATTCCGGCTTTGGATGGTGGGCACGCAGTATTTTTGATCGTAGAAATGATAAAAGGTAAGCCCTTAAGTGATAAATTCCTGGAGAAAGCCCAGATAGTAGGGTTTGTCTTACTGATATGCCTGATGGTATTTGCCTTCGGCAACGATATCATGAAACACTTTAAATAATAGAAAACAATCTTAAAAAGAAAATGCCCCAGAAAAAATCTGGGGCATTTTCTTTTTAAGATTGAATTAGTTTTATACTGTAGGGCCAGCCACTTCTTCCGGCGTATCAAGTGCAGAGCGTTCCTTTTTGAATATTGCTGCGCCAATTAATCCTAAGATCACACCAAGAATAGCATACCATATCGCCACACCAAAAGCCGCGAATATAGCGCCGTATTTTTTACTCATTTGAATTCCCTTATCTATCTGATCACTGGATAAACCCTTCGCAGCCATAGCGTCTCTCTGCGAATCTACTGATTTTGCCAAAACCTCCGGGCTTAAAATGCCAAGATATATATATAAGAATATACCGAATAAAATGCCCGCAAATACGCCAAATCTAAGCCCAACAGAAAACCCTTCGCCAAATTTCATATACCCACCAAGCTGATCTTTAAATTCCTTCTGGGCAAGCAATAGAAATATTATAAAAGGCAGGTATGAAACATATCTTACCGGAGAGGTAGGGTCCATGTTTGAAAACTGCATAATATAAGTAAGAACTATACCTGTTACTAAATAGATCAGCGCCCACTTGGTGGCCACCTTTGTCGGATTGGGTTTTAATTCCATTTTTTGTGTTTTAGGTTTAATTGAATGACTCTAATATACCAATTATTGCCATATCAAAACTCTTGTCTATAGCATTTTGGGCGATGTCTTCCTTTTCTGCCTGCGATGGAGTGGTATTTTGAAAGAAGCACATCATAGGGTAAAATATATCCTTTATCTCTGAATCTTCAGGTATTTTTGCAGCTACACGGTTGATCTCCGATACCGAACTTTCTATCAATATCTGGTTCTCTATTACCGGTTCGTAAATGCGGTGCTCGTCCTGGAATTCATCTTCATCAACTAATAAAAACTCTTTTAGATAATCCTCCAGCTCTGGTTCAATATCTTCGTCTTCACATTCGTTGAGGTAAAGCAGCAGGTTTAATAATTCAGTACCACGGTCGATGGTTTTTTCTTCGATGCTTTCCCATTCCTTGGTTTCCAGGTAATCATCTTCCAGCTTTTTTACATCTTCACTGAAAAAGTTGATCAACAGCAGATCAAAGAACACTTCACGTAGTGCTTCAACTTGTGGATTGTCATTAAAAACCTCATCAAGCAGGTCTACCTTGTTCAGAAAATCAGCGGGTGACGAGAATACCTCATAAAAATTGCGGCTTAGTTTGGTTGCATCAAAGCTGTCGTATCGGGAAAACGCACTGAGTGCTGCGCTTATAGCGCTTTCTACTTTTTTATCAATCATCGGCTTATAATTTAAATAGCTTATTGTTATTACATGTTAACAAAACAGAGCCTTTAAGTTTTTTTCCAATGAAAGGAGAATTATAAGATTTAGACCTGTTATTTGATTTCTCAAATGTCCACTCAGCATTTTCGTCAAAAATAACCAGGTTAGCGTTTTGTCCCTCAGCAATTATCGGAATGTCAACGTTTAGAATCTTACGCGGATTTACAGCCATTTTCTCAATGATCATATCTATGGATAATCCTGCTCCCAGTGCTATTGAGAAGGCAGTTTGTAAGCCAATGATACCAAATTCAGCCACTTCGAACTCCACGTTTTTAAATTCTACTTCATGTGGTGTATGCTGAGAAGTGATCGCGTCAATTGTACCGTCTTTTAATCCGTTCAACAATGCTTTTACATCCTTCTTAGTTCGCAGTGGAGGTTTAACTTTGTATTGGCTATCGAAGCCTAAAAGCGCTTCATCAGTCAATAACAGATGGTGCACAGCAACATCACAAGTTACCTGTAAGCCTTTTTTCTTAGCTTCTTTTATCAATGATACCGAGCGTTCTGTTGACACTGTTGTGAAATGTATTTTAGAGCCGGTATATTCAGCAAGATAAAGATCACGTGCAACCATAAGCTCTTCAGCCAATGAAGGAATTCCCTTCATACCAAGCAGGGTGCTTATTTCGCCTTCATTTACTTTTGCCTTACCTGCGATTGCCGTGTCCTCCGGATAAGAAAGCACTAATGCTTCAAATCCTTTGGTGTACAGAAGTGCACGTTCCATCAATCCCGCGTCCTGTACCGGTCGGTTACCATCAGTAAACGCTTTTGCACCGCTTTGGTACATATCATACATTTCGGCAAGATCTTTCCCTTCCCTTTTATAAGAGATGGCTCCAAGTGGATATACGTCAACCAGGTTATTCTTTGCCCGGTTCACCAGGTATTCAATCTCGGCTTTTGAATGTATCGGAGGTACAGTATTCGGCATTAAGGCCAAACCTGTAAATCCGCCGGCAGCAGCTGCCTGGGTACCAGTTTTTAAATCCTCCTTAGTTTCAAGGCCCAATTCGCCGATGTTGCAGTTGAGGTCAAAAAAACCCGGTGAAAGGTGTTTCTCCCGGGCATCAAAAATTTCGATATCAGCATCAATCGTTTTGGCTATTTTGGTGATCTGGCCTTTTTCGATCAATACATCAACAACTTGTTTGAAAAATGGCGAACCGGGGTCGGAGATTGTCGCGGATTTGATAAGCAAATTCATTAGCAATGCTTTACGATGGAATGTTTTTGATCTGACCTTATTTTGAAACGATCTGTTTATCAGGCTTATAAAATCTGATCAGCGCTATTTCAGCAGCCAGGAAGATCAAAGCCAAAATTATACAAAGTTTCCATAATTGCAGGCCAAAATTTAATTGCGATACCTCGGTCTTCAATGAGGTCGGTCCGGCCTGCAAAATATTACCGGCATTAGGCATAAGTTGTTTCAGATCAGCGGCGGTCAGATAGCTCATGTCCGACTCTTTACGGTTATCATTATAGGCAATGGTGGCAATCAGGCTATCTTGCCGCTTCAATTCATAAATGCCCGGATTGTGCAATTGATCAGAAATAAATAGTTGTGTACTTCCACCCTGCTGGCGTGCATCTGGTATGATCGACTGCCTGGCACCGGATAACTTTAGTATCTGTTTATCACTAACGGTAACAGGCGGCACATCGATGCTTTCGTCTTTACCCAATGTGTAGGATAAGGGCTGATCGTGCCCGCTTAATAACGCAATGCGAAACATTACCGGCACAAAAAGGGCATGCCGTTGTAAATTACTATAATCATCATTTAAAGGCGCTGCCGAAACATACACCTTTCCTCTACCGCTACTATAGCCTGACCAAAACGGTTGCCTGCCGGGTAATTCCATCAACTCCTGTCCTCGTGAAGTTGAACCGAGCTGATAATATTTTTTAACAAGAGGCAGATCAGGATTTTGAGGATAAGACTCAAAAATATTTTTGAACACCGGGTTTTGCAGATCGATTGATGATACTTTTACATTTTCAGTAATTAATTTCTCCGGCCATGCTGCGCCCATTGGCTGCAAAAAGTTTTTGTAATTGGACAGATCAGCATTGTCTGCGGGGAAAAAGATCAGGGTACCACCATTCTTCACATAACCCCTCAACTGTTGTGCAAGGCCGGTTGAAATTGATCTTACATCGCTAACAATGACTGAAGCATAAGTTCCAAGCGCTGCATAATCCACATTGCCATCGGTAACCCGTTTTGCCGCAAAGAATGGGTCAGTG
>JBQCEA010000518.1:0-3158 GCA_051960695.1 Mucilaginibacter sp.
ATAATGCCTTGCAAGTAAAATTTGCCTATGCTATCACCTGTCATAAAGCACAGGGCGGCCAATGGGGTGCCGTATTTGTCGACCAGGGCTATCTGACAGAAGAGATGATCAATATGGATTTTCTGCGATGGTTATATACAGCTTGTACCCGAGCTACAAGGGAATTGTTCCTGGTGAACTTTGATCAAAGATTCTTTAAAGGGCAGCCATGATCCATGAACCATCATCCATCAACTATTCTACCAACGGGATCTTTATCTTAAACGTGGAGCCCTTTTTTTCTTCGCTTATAACACTGATATTCCCATGGTGGTTCTCAATGATCTGTTTGGAAATACTGAGGCCCAGACCAGTTGATTGCTCGCCTCTTAAACCAGGGCGCCGTGCTTTGGAGAAACGTTCGAAAATAAAAGGAAGCATATCAGCCGGTATACCCAGGCCATAATCGCGCACCTCTAAAGTAGCCCAGCCATTTTTGCCGCTCAGGTAAATATCGATCTTATTGTTCTCCTTGGAGAATTTAAGCGCATTGGTGATCAGGTTGTCCATTACCCGCTGAAATTTCTCGGCATTGATCTCGGCGAATAGTTGCTCCTTTGAGCTGATCAGGGTAATGTTTTTCGCATTCTTCTGTATCTTCCATTCGCTTATAATGCCCTTAATAAAATGGTTCAGCTCGGTACGCTGTGTTTCAATTACGTTTATATTCTCGTTATTGGCGGCATCTAAAAGGTCGGCAATAATACCGCGGGCTTTAACGCATGATGCTTTGATCATTTCCAGGTTTTCGCGTGTGTCTTTATCCACATCTTCCATTTCCATCATCATAGTCAGCGTTTCTATGGCGCCTATTGGATTCCGGAGGTCGTGGGCCACCATACCTAATATCTCATTTTTAAAAGCACCCGCCTTTTCAATCGCGATGTTCTTCTCGCGGATATCTACCAGCTGCAAATAATAACTCGATTTATAGGTATAAAAATAGCGTGATATAAAGTAAAAGCAGAACAGTAAGGTTATGGATATAAGCTGGTTATAAACCATTTCCATAGGTTCGGCGGCGGTATAGTATAACAAGTAAGTAAATATCAGCTCCACCAAAACGATCAGAAGAATGGCCTCAATACTTTCAAACACAAAAACAACGCTGATAATGCTTAATGCCGTGAGGTAAAGGGTAAGGGCATTCCGCGGGTCGGCAGTGGCAATAAAGCTCGAGAACATACCGCAGAAAATGATGTACAGGGCGAACAAAAACACAAAAAGTTCCATAACAATATTTGCCCTGTTGTGTTTCTTATACAGGTAGATGAGCAGATAGCTGCCTGCCAGGAAAACGGGGGTTATGGCCATGTACAGCCAGTTAGAGAAGTTAAATTCAGGGTAGTTCTGTGCGCGGGTAAGGCTCTCTGGAAATACGTAGTAAAGTATACGTAATACCAGGTTCAGGATCAGAAAAATGATGCTTCCTGTGCGTACTGCCCCCAGGTTTTTCAGGGTATAATAGTCGCGATAGGAAGAGCGGTTCTTGCCTAAAGATCTTTTATGCGACTGCGGGCTCAAAGCTTAGTTAATTATTGATTATCAAATGTATAAAAAAACACTATAAACGCAAGCGGTAAGAGGGGGCATTGCTGCTATATGTTTAGATGGATGGGATAAATGTAGACAAAATGTCCTTGAAAACTAAAATCATAGTGACATTTTTTCATGGATAGTTCAATGGCAAGTAATTTGAATAAGATGAGATATGAATTTTAACAACTTTACCATAAAAGCACAGGAGGCCGTACAAAAGGCTTCCGAGATCGCAACCGGCAATCAGCAGCAGGCTATCGAGAATGCCCACCTGTTAAAAGGGTTGCTATTGGTTGATGAAAACGTTATCAGTTATTTATTAAAGAAATTAAACGTTAACCTTAACAGACTGAACGAATCGCTTGACCAGCAGATCGCATCGTTCCCGAAGGTTAGCGGCAGCAATATTTATCTTTCTTCAGAAACTAATTCCGCTTTGCAGAAGGCACAAACTTATGTGAAAGAATTTAAGGATGAGTTTGTTTCTGTTGAACATATTTTGCTGGGCATACTTGCCGCAGGCGGTAAAACCAGTACTACACTGAAAGATCTGGGTGTAAACGAAAAAGATCTTAAAAAAGCCATTGTTGATTTACGTGGCGATAATAAAGTAACCGACCAAAATGCGGAGGCTACTTATAACGCACTGAACAAATATGCCCGTAATCTGAATGAGTATGCCGAGTCGGGCAAGCTCGACCCGGTTATTGGTCGTGATGAGGAGATACGCCGTGTGATACAGATCTTATCACGCCGTACCAAAAACAACCCGATACTGGTTGGTGAACCGGGCGTAGGTAAAACTGCCATCGCCGAGGGTATTGCTTTCAGGATCATCAAAGGCGACGTGCCCGAGAACTTGAAAAGCAAAACTGTTTACTCGCTGGATATGGGTGCATTGATAGCGGGCGCAAAATATAAAGGCGAATTTGAGGAACGCTTAAAAGCTGTTATTAAGGAAGTTACGCAGGCTGATGGCGAGATCATCCTCTTTATAGACGAGATACATACCCTGGTTGGCGCAGGCGGTGGCGAAGGTGCTATGGATGCTGCAAACATCCTGAAACCGGCCCTTGCCCGTGGTGAACTGAGGGCCATTGGTGCTACTACACTGAACGAATACCAGAAATATTTTGAAAAGGATAAGGCCCTTGAGCGCCGTTTCCAAATGGTGTTGGTTGATGAGCCGGATACACAGGATGCTATTTCGATCCTGCGTGGTTTGAAGGAACGTTATGAAACCCACCATAAGGTACATATCCGTGATGAGGCTATTATTGCCGCTGTGGAAATGTCGCAGCGCTATATTTCAGACAGGTTCCTGCCTGACAAAGCTATCGACCTGATGGATGAGGCTGCTTCTAAATTGCGTTTAGAGATGGACTCGGTTCCGGAAGAAGTAGATGAGCTCGATCGTAAGATCATGCAATTAGAGATCGAGCGTGAGGCTATTAAGCGCGAAAAGGACGACAAGCGGGTTAACGAATTAAGTGAAGAAATTGCCAATCTTTCCGCCAAACGCGATTCATTGCGTGCGCAATGGAAAAGCGAAAAGGATGTGGTGGATAATATTAACCACA
>JBQCEA010000519.1:0-9920 GCA_051960695.1 Mucilaginibacter sp.
TTTTTTGTTATTATAATTCTACCTACCATAATCCCATTACCCTCAAAAAAATCGGTAATTTAAAATTTTCTGTAACAGAATTTTCCGCACCCGGTCTTCAGTACTATAAAACAAAAAATAACAACAAGCTGCTTGGGTATACTTTCGGACAACGCTTTAATGTTGCAGGTGAAAGCCGGCGACCTGGAAAGGATGAGTTTGCTTTTTGAGCGGCACCATAAGGCTTTGTTTGGATTTTTGTTTCACCTGACGCAGCGGCGCGAGGTCAGCGAGGATATGTTGCAGACGGTGTTTTACCGGATGCTCAAATACCGCAACTCGTTTACCGAAGACAGCAATTTCAGCGGATGGATGTATCATATCGCAAGGAATGTGCTGAAGGATCATCAATTTGGATCGGACAGTAAATACGCCCCGATCAGCGAACATGAAGAAAAGATAGGCGGTGGAGTGCCGGCAGATGAAAGCGTTACCAAAAGACATTTGCAACAGCAACTCTATGACGCTATGGGGATGCTCAATGAGGGTGACCGGGAGATCCTGATACTGAACCGGATCAAAGAATTGAAGTACCCCGAAATCAGTGAGATCATGGGAATCTCGCAGGGCGCGGCACGCGCCAGGGTATCGAGGGCGGTAGAAGAGCTGCGGCAGCTATTGATGAAAAAAGGGCTAAAAAGAGAGGACTTATGAGCGATTGTAAGCTATACAGGGAATGGCTGGTTGACGGGCACATGGGCCGATTGGAAACTAACCAGGCGGCGGAACTGGAGCGGCATTTAAATAGTTGCGCAGATTGCCGGGAAGCATGGGCAGCTACGGGCTTGGTTTTGGATAGCATCACCAACTTGCAGGACCCTGAACCATCGGCACGGGTAAAAGCCGATTTCAGGGCGATACTGGATGATTTTAAGGCGAAAGAAAAGCAGCCTGTTTTGCGTGGGAGTGTTTGGTCAGGGTTATTGCAGCCACGCTTACGGTTGGCTTATGGCTTCCTGCTGGTCGCCTGTATGGGTGCTGCTTATTGGCTGGGACGCAATCATCAGCAGGTGCCAGATCCCAAACAAATGCTCATGCTGGCGATGCTGGATAACCCCTTAGCGTCAGAAAGGATCAAAGCCGTTAATTATACCGGTGAAATGAAACACGCGGATGACCGCGTGATCGGCGCTTTGCTAAGTACATTGAATAACGATCCGAACGACAATGTCCGGCTCAGTACGCTGGAAGCCCTGGCTGGATTGGCCAGCGACCCGAAAGTAAGAATGGGACTAATCCAAAGCATCACCAAACAGGAATCGCCTGTGGTGCAGATCGCCATTGCCGAGGTCATGTTGAAGTTACAGGAAAAGCGCTCGGTAACGTCGCTAAAAGAATTATTGAAACAGCCGGACCTGAACCCTGAGGTAAAAAATACGGTTCAGCAAACCATCACAAAATTGATATAGCGCCATGAAAGGATTTAGCTTGGCATTGTTGACGCTCTTCACAACTTTCCGTTTGGCGGCACAGTCTGGCCAAACTTTGGTGATCCATTTGAGCCAGCCGGGGAAAGTTTTTACGCTGAATGTCAACATCGGTAGGGCCGCGATCAATGTCAGCGGCTATGAGGGCAAGGATGTGCTGATTGAGGCAGACGCCCAAGGAATAACGGCTAATTAAAAAAACAACGAGGTAATGGTAACGTCGTCCAATAGAAAGTTGGCCGTGAAATTAAACATCAAAGTGCCAAAAACAGCTGGTATTTTTAAACTGAGTTCGGTTAACGGCGGCACCCTAATGGTGAGCGACGTAACCGGCAACCTGGAACTGCAAAACAAAAGCGGCGGCATCAAAGCCCTGAACATTTCCGGGACCGTCATCGCCGGTACGCTTAGCGGCAGGATCGTGGTTTCTTTTAACAAAGTCGATCCGGGCTCACCGATGGCTTTCAGCACGATCAGCGGTGCGATCGATCTTACTTTCCCGGCGGAGCTGAACGCCAAATTTAAGGTGAAGTGCGATCATGGAAGGGTATACAGCGATTTTCCCCTGACAGGCGACCCCACCGACTGGCGTTATGCCAAAGCCGGTGACGGCGGACCAGAAATGCTCGTCAAGATCACCACCGGTATGGTTCATCTCTATAAAAGGGAATAATCTCCAAGTGCTTTAAATTTTACAGGTCTCCAATGATAGCCACAAGCGTGGAATAGGATTCTTTTGCTTAAAAAAACATAAAAACAACCTCATATCATGAACTCACTGAAAAAATTCTTACTCACGCTGATCCTGCTGCAAAAGGCTTTTTGTGGCTACTGTCAGGAACCTTTAATGTACAGCCCCAAACAACTCCAGGAGGATTATTCCATATTCAGAAAAACCTTGGAGACGACCTATCCCAGTCTTTACCGGTTTACGGATAGCGTCATTATGACGAAATATTTGGATGATCATTCTAATTCATTAGATCACCCGGAGTCAGAGATTGAATTTTACAAAGCCATCGCCCTGACTTGTGCCAAAATCAACGACGAGCACCTGATCCCACAGCCGTCTAAGGCCTATTATTTGTCATTACAAAACACTCATCATTATTTCCCTTTTTCTTTAAAAATTATTGACCGGAGATTTTATGTACTCAAAACCGCACAAACCAATGGCCCTATACCTATCGGATCGGAGATCCTTTCTATCAACGGAAGATCGGTTGAAGATATCCTGAATATATTATTGCCCACTATCCCCTCCGATGGGTACCAGCAAACCTTTAATATCCGTCATCTGGAAGACTATAGCATGACGGAGGAAGACAATTTGTTTGACTTGAATTATCCCATTTTTGTAGAAGATACAACTACATATAGGATAGAATTTATAGATAAGGACGATAAATCGACAAAGAAAATAGCAACGGTAGCCGGTCTTGATTTTAAATCGTACAAAAACTTCTTTTACAGCAGAAATAAATTAATAGCGCCGTTGGAGTTCAAATACCTTAAAAAGGACGTGGCTTATTTGCGTATCTCTTCGTTTTTGAGATGGCATCGAAACCGTTTTAAGCAGGACTTTGACGAGTTATATGATAGTGTTTTTACGGCCTTAAAATCAAATCACACGCAAAACCTGATCCTGGACCTGCGGAATAATGAGGGCGGGGACGGAACAGGTGAAAAACTGCTGACCTATCTGTTGACAAAACCGTATCAACTTTATGCATCTGCCGAACTCAAATTTGCAGGATATCCGGCTGTAATTGATCATTTGACAGACGACAAGCAGGATCTGTTTTTCCCGGATTCGATGCTCTATCGAACCCCTGCCGGGTTGTACGGGTTTAAAAAAGCCTATATGCCGTTGCCTGGTGGAGAACAGCAACCCAATAGCGATCATTATACAGGGAAATTATATGTGTTGATCAATGGCGCATCAGGCTCTATGGCGACGGTAGTTGCAAGCTTTTTGAAAGGAAACGGAAGGGGGGTATTTATTGGCGAGGAAAGTGGCGGGGCAATGGAGGGCGCCACTGCATTTTACGGGGCCAACTTAGTTTTACCCAATACTAAAATAAGGGTTGGAGTAGGTTTATTAAAAACAACGAGGGCCGTTGCCTTTACTAAAGGACGGGGCGTTTATCCGGACTATGATGTAACTCCTAAAATTGATGATCTATTAAAAAGAACCGATACAGAATTGAATTTCGTGCTTAGCCTAATTTCATCAAAGAAATGAGAACAATGACTTGACACTTAATTCGACATTATACAGAAATAAATATTTACAATTGGTGCAGAAGTTGCCCGTTAGGGTTCATCAAAATCCTTTAGCAAATTAGCCAAAAGCCGCATATCGTCTAAAAAATGATGCGAAAGTTGCACATTTTGGCGCACGTTAGGACGAGTGCCTGATTCACAAAACTTTTCAAAATACTATTGTGCATTTTAAATATCTCACCCCGGGGTTACGCCTGGTTCTGAAACTTTAATTTTTCAGTGAGGTCCCGGAAATATTCAGGTCCCCAAATCTTCAACACCGCGTCATCTGGGATAAACCGGACGACATCATCTTTTATCCTGCCGAAGTCGACATTGTTGATCTTCTGTGTTAAAAGCTTCAGAAATTGTTCAGCTGTGATCTTCTCATCCTTCCAATCGCCGGTGTCCTGTGCTCGCAATAAAAAATGTTCAAGATCAAGCGGAATACCCTTTTTGACATACCATTCCAGGTCGTACCAATCCCGGCCTTTAACGCGGTTCTTCCATTTGCGAAAAAGCAGCGCGTGCATTTTTCCCGCGAACAAACTTGGCAGCGTGAAGGTCTTCACGTAGAACGAAAACGGGCGGGTCAATAGTTTTTCCTCCGTTTCGAACCCTAATGGTGGTTCGGTATCAACTTCGATCTTGATCTTCATATGGGGCATCAGCTTGACCCCGGCCTGTGGCATAATGCCCTCCAGAATAAGTTCCTTCCACACGGTGTCAGATTTGAGAAAAGCCGATTCGACGTTGGATTCGACAACCTTTTGTTTTTCCTTAATACTTACCGTTATGCCCAGCGAGGCGAATTCCGTTATGATCGCGTCAAAGTAAGGTTCCAGCGAAAAGCCGGGGTCTGGCGCCAGTAATGAAAAATCCAGGTCTTCCGAGAACCGGTCAAGACCGTAAAATATCCGCAACGCCGTTCCGCCATAGAAGGCAGCCTTCTCAAAAAAACCGGACCGGTTCAGTCCCGCAAGGGTGATCTCCTGCATGATCTCCCGCATCGCATCAAAAGCCTGCTGCTGATCTTTAGGATCATACTCTTCTATCCATTCTTTTATCATAAACTGCGCAGCGTCTTTATCAATATTACTAAACTGGAGGTTTTAGGAGCTTCCTGTGTCCAGGTATCTATCATTTTGAGATCTAAATCGCGCAACTTGTCTTCATCGATGCGCATATCCTCGGTCAAAAAGGCAAGAGCCTGCGCGGGACTACGCAGATTGATGCCTGCTGTCATGGTGATCTTATCGCATATCGCTTTTTCAGGCGAGGCGATCAGGACATTCTGCTTTGGAGAAAGCCGGGCGTTCATAATACCGAAAGCATAATACGGAAGCTTCGCATGTCTGTAGGTGAATCTGCCTGCCCCAGTCCTGTAAGTTTTCGTACCCTTGACAGTCACTGAACTGATTTCGTAGACCCGTTCAGGTATGTATCCCCAATAAGACAATGCGCTTTCGAACGATACATAACTTGGTCCCCACAGGTGGTTCGCGATCAGGAACGGCTCCGCTTTATCGGCCCTGATTTCAGGACCGGTAATGTATAAGCCTTTTTTCACGGTAGTTAGAACACCCGAATTAACCAATTCGGCTATTTTATCATTGGGTCGTTTATAATCGTTTAATAATGACAACATGAGTTGCCGGTTCAGCGGCCCCTCCGCATATTGCTTCAAACGCTCTTCTGTCCTCATTTGTTAAAAATTTAATCAATAATCGGAATTTTTCCGATTATTAGCAAATAATTAAACATTCTTATTTTTAATAGTTAGTCGGAAATTTTCCGATTATCAGATCATTATCTTACATTAATAAGCCCGCAAAAAGAATAGTCCCAAAAGTAAATTACGCTTTTCGAAAATCTTTAAAAATGAGCTGTAAATACGATCAATATGTCGGCTGGTAGCTGGTTTGGTGAATTATCTGGTATTGGCAATATACTTCCAACGTCACTTTGAAAATTCTTAATCTTAGTTTAAAAACACTAAAGAGTTGTTTTTCAGTATATTAATCACCAAGTCACTTTTAACGATGGCTATTTTCGGGTGGCCGGATAGGTGTTCGAAGTGCCTTGTTTTTCAAAATAATGAATGAATTGCACAAATAAAACATACAGTAAATCAGTAAATTAAATTTGAAGGCTTTAGAAAAGGCCCCTTAATGCGCCAACCATGGCTACAATGGGTTTTGTTGGTGAGAAAATTTATAATATAAGTAAATTAGCTAATCATTGCATTCTATATTTTTATGTCGGCTAAACCAACAATTACCCGAACCTATGGCCAAATCCATTTCGAAGACCTTGATCCAAAAAGGTTTGAAGATCTTGTAAGGCAATTAATTTATGATTTTAAAGATTGGCAGTCTATTGAGGCAACCGGAAGAGGCGGCACCGATGATGGATTCGACATTCGGGCTTTTGAGAAAAACTATCGAGATACGTCTGAAATTCAGGATGAAACGGAAATTGAAGAAACTCAGCCTATGGATGGAAGCCAATGGATGATTCAATGTAAAAGAGAGCAGTCGCTTGGCCCAATAAGGATAAGATCTATCATAAAGGAAAATATTGATCCTGAAAATCCACCATATGGCTACATTTTAGCAGTTTCATCTAATATCTCTAAAAGAACGTTCGATGCATTTAGAGAAGAGTTACAAAAATTAAATGTATTAGAGTTTTATATATGGGGAAAGGCAGCTTTGGAGGATATGCTTTATCAGCCTAAAAATGATCGTATTCTTTTTACATTTTTCGGTATATCGCTAACCACACGTCGACGATCCCGCGCAACAGAAGTCAGGGCTACAACCGTTAATAAAAACAAAATTTTTTCGGTGATAGGGACTGGCTCACTCTATCAACCTGTACTGATCAGGGATTTAAAAGATGAGAATTATCCATACCCTTCGTTGTACCCTGATTTTGACCAAAATCCGCGTTGGGGCACTTACACGGCGTTTGAGAATCATCCGCGCGGATTAGTATTTCATATTCACGAATATTATGCGTTTGTCGACGTGCAAGCTAAGGAATATGATTATTGCACCTTCGTTGACATTGTAGATCGACAGGACGAAGATCCCGAAGACTATCAAGCAAATTGGAAAAAAAGAACCGCAACGATATCTAATTGGGAATTATTCCCTTCGATCAATCAAGGCTACTATATAGAAGATGCCATTGTGAAATATAAGGATATGGTGGTGATTGATGCCAAAGGAGATGCTTGGAATGAGAGACCTCACATTTTTGTCGATTATATAAAAGGTACACCTTTTTCAGGCTGGAGAAAATTTATAAGAGTTGGGAATGATGAGATTGATATTACAGACTTTAAAAGGGTCAACAAATTTCCTGAGAAAATTGAAAAAATAAAACCTAATCAAATCCACGCTGATAAGGTTGTCAAATTTAGCGATGCTGTTTATACTCATTTTCGACATGACCGGCACAGATTAATTATAGCGTTGGACGACCATTATGATTATTTACAAAAAAGGGACGTGCTAACCATCGAGGGGGTGTTTGAGGGAGAAACCGAATCTCTTCAATATATGGTCACTACGATTTATGAAATTTCAGTCAAAAAATATCTTGACCAAGTTGAAGATCCAGCTGAAAGAAAAGAATGGCTAACCCAACAACTAGGAAAGGTTCCATCAAATAATACTGTCGTCAAGGTTTATGAATTAAAGCATTTTCACTCGTACGAACTAGATGAGGATAATTGATGCGGCTTATGAATGTTCAAAATAGGTGTTAATTAAAGCTTTCAATTCTTCATATTGAAACGGCAATAACTTAAATCGTACAGCAACCATATCCAGCAATCTTCTTTGTAGCAAGCCTTCATCGAAACGCATTTTTAGCAAGTCAATGCAATGCTTGACGATAATATTAATTCGTAACGCAGTGATCGATGACTTAATTTCCATAGTCGAAACGTACAACTTGTAAAAAAAATCAACAACAGTTTTAACTGGTAAATCGCCCAAGACGAGAGGTGAAACAATTCCCAGGCTGCTTTTTAGAACTGTTTCTTCTAAAATTAAATGATGAGCGCTGACGATATCAAAAAAAGTATCCGCATCCATGGGTACAATTTTGTAATTCAGCAGTATCAATTTTTCAATTGCTATCTGATAACGGACTTGCTCTATTAGCCTATTTTGCATTAGATAGGCAGCAATGGTATAAAGATTCGCCCCAAAAGCATTAAATTTTTGCGACGCAAACGCCCTTATTATTTTTTCTTCTGCCACAAGCATAGCTTTTTGCTCCTGGGCGGTAATAATTGTATCTACGAATGAAGCGCCTGTAAGTCGATCCAAATCGTCTTTTTCCTTTGCATTCAGTTTAATGGCCGCCGTAACTGGAAGAACTTCACAATTAGTTTTTACCCAATCAACCAAAACCCCAAAGTGCTTTATCTGATCTCTGATCATTTCCGCAGTTTCGATGCCATTCAGAATCACTCCATTATCAGATTTTAGATGCACTTTACCCGTGTCCGCGCTGCCTTCCAATGCTTTCAATTGGTTTGTAAGCTCGTCTAGAACGGATTGGGTGATAATTTTTCGATTAGGCAGCTTATCGACTAAATCAAATGCCTCTGTCATCGAAATTGTCATCAAACTGATCACATCAAATATCAATGGCGTACCCGCCTTGATTTCCTGCATCGCCTTTTGCTCTTCGGGTGGGAAAGTTTGATTTATCAATCCCCGCCTTTGCTCAATAACCTGGTCGCGCCAAACTTCGATTACGGGTTGGTTTAAAGCAACTGACATCGAACCGAGCGTCAGCCTTCCTTGGCTGTAAAGTTCATCAAGTTGTTTGTGCACAACCTCTGATCCTGTGAGAAGATCAGCCATTGGCTTAAAATCTTCAAAGAAATTGCCGGTCGACCCAGCCTGGAATTTTATAACACCGCTAGTTTGAAAAAATTTACCCGTAAGTAGTTGCAGGCTTTCATAAAAGGCGCGTGTGTATTTTAATTTGACATCGACAATTTCTACTGATTTGGTGCCTGACGCCAAAGCAATTTCAACCACGTCACCAACTTTTTTACCGAGTAATGCGATTGCAATGGGATTGGCTAAATTGATTTCACCATCAACTAAACGCGCATCGCTGCGGCTCTCAATAATGAATGTTTCGAAGGTCTGCTCATCAATTTTAACGGTAACTGCGAAATCCTCGTCGATGATCGTGAGGTCCCGCAAAGGTGTATTATCACGTCTTTGCATCAATAAATTCACATATTCCCTGTGGGTATCGGCTTCATCAAAGTATTGGCGCCTGGCCTCATAGCTGATCTGATAAAATCTCTCATAATCGGCGATGGCAAAAAATAATAAAGCCAGATTTTTCTGAATAAAGAATGCCAAACTATTGTCTGCGTGATCTATAGTCGATAACAATTCTTTAAGATCATCTTTTTGACCCGCCTTATCATAAAGTAGTCCCAGGCGAACAACAATTAATTGGTCATCAGGATACATGGCAAGATATTCCTGGCATGTTTTAATTGCTCCCGCGTAATTACCAATCTGCTGATTGATGATAACTTTATATTCTGTCAGATAATCAATTGGTCCGTAAGTTGCTAATAGCTTCTCGCTTAAATTTAATAATTTCTCTGTTTCGCCACCGTGGTAATAAATTTCGAGTAATTCACGTGTATATTCGGAAAGCACATTTTGATTTGTGATCTTTTCCATCATTAGCGCAGCATTTTTGAAGTCACCAATGCGGCCAAGCCAGTAAACCAGGTCATAAATTTCGCTAAAATCTGTCTTATCACTAACAGCAGATAATGCGAGAATTATTTGCTCTTTCATTATTTCCTGATTTCGGCTGAACTTGCCAGTATTAATGTACAGTCTTATTTTTTCCGGGAATTGCTTTCGCGTTTTTTCATTTAGTTCTTTTGCTTCTTCGGTTAGATTCACACCCATGTAGATGAGTATCAATCGAACGCTGGCGTGATATCTGTTAGCTTCGTTTAAATCTCTGGTTAAAAATTCTTCAGATAATTCCTTAGCTGTTATCAAATCGTTCTTTTTGGTAAGTAACTCAATTTTGAAAAGCCTTGTTTCGTCAATACGCTGCCCTACCGCTACTTCCGCCATCTGATCGGTTGCGCTGATTGCTTTATCATATTTTTCAGTG
>JBQCEA010000520.1:0-6201 GCA_051960695.1 Mucilaginibacter sp.
AGTAATTCTTCTGTACTGCTGTTTTTAAGAAGGTATCCGCGGATTCCCATTCTAAATGCATCAAACAGATAGTTTTCATTATCAAGCATCGTTAAAATAACAATCTTGATATTTTCATATTCATGCTGTTTTTTTAGCGTTTCGGCCAGTTCAATGCCATTCATTTCGGGCATATTGATATCAGCCAGTATAATGTCGGGTAGTGCTCCGTCTTCGATAAGGCGCAATACATCTTTACCGTTAGATGCCTCGCCGATGATCTGAAAAGAACCATCCTTTTCCAATACGTTTTTTAAACCGTTCAATACAATCTGATGATCTTCAGCAAGCAAAACTTTAATCATATAAACTCCCTATCTTTCTAATTAAAAAAGGGTTATATTGTTTTACTAATAATTAAATAGTTTGATTGTACAGTATACACTTTGAAAAATCAGGTATTTCCCGCAAAAAATAATGGGTAATAATGCGAAAACTATGGCTTCCATGACAATGTTGAATTATTGATAGTTTAATAAATTCAATTATTATGAGTAAGATCAGAAAACTTCTAAAAGCGCTGTCAGGAACTATAAGCTGGAATTTTAGAGCGCCTAAGACTTTCAATACCGGGAAGGGATCAATAGACAAAAAGTCAAAGCAGGAGAATGACGATTCTGCTTCAGGCTTAAAGGAGAATATTGCCTGATCATAGTTTGTAATGAATCTATAATAATGACAATAGTTTACAATATTTTAATTGCCTTTATATTTTTGATCATCTGTATTTTTTTCGGATTAAAGTTAAGAAAGCCTTAATGTATCTTCTTTAAAAAGTAGCCCTCACGCATCAAAACGCGTATTTTCCACATTCATTTACCGTATTTACCGGACAAACCCCGTTCGCTTCTGACATGTTGTCCTATAACAATAAACGCTTCTGAAAGCATAGCAGAAGTGTTTCAAATATGACGATATGAAAATATTCACCTGGCATATACACGGCAGTTACCTTTTTTATCTTTCACAGGGTAATTATGATATATACATACCTGTAAAAGACGAAAAAACAGAGGGATATTATGGTAGAGGTGAAACTTTTCCGTTCGGAGTTAACGTGATAGAAATACCTGCGGACCAGGTTAGAAACTATGAGTTCGATTGTATCCTTTTTCAAACTAACCAGAATTATCTGGTTGATCAATTTGAAATATTGTCTGAAGAACAGCGTCTATTACCTAAAATATACCTTGAACACGACCCGCCGAGACAGCATCCTACCGATACCAAACACCTGATCAATGATCCTGAAATAGTTTTGGTACATGTAACACATTTCAATAACCTGATGTGGAACAGCAATGATACGCCGACAAAAGTAATAGAGCATGGTGTTATTGATCCCGGAATTGCCTATTCGGGAACTTTAAACAAAGGGTTGGTTGTGATCAATAATTTGCCGGCTCGCGGGCGCTTACTGGGTTTTGATATTTTTCAGCAGGTAAGGGAACAAGTTCCGCTTGACCTGGTTGGCATGGGAACGGGCGACTGGGGCTTAGGCGAAGTGCTGCATCCGCATTTGCCGGGGTTCCAGTCAAAATACCGGTTTTTCTTTAACCCTATACGCTACACCAGCCTCGGCCTGGCTATATGCGAAGCCATGATGATGGGCATACCGGTAGTTGGCCTGGCTACAACAGAACTTTCGGCTGTGATCGATAATGGATACTCGGGTTTTATCCATACAGATGTTAACTACCTCATTGATAAAATGAACCTGCTGCTGAACGATGCTGCGCTGGCGGCTGAGATCGGTAACAATGGGCGTAATGTGGCTTTGAAAAGATTCAATATAGAAAGATTTACCGCTGAGTGGGAAACGCTTTTCAAGGAAGTTTCCGGAAAAAGTGCCCGTAAAAAGTTACATATCGTGAATTGATACTATGAATAATAAGAAAATAAGAATAGCATTTATCAGTGACCACGCGTCGCCACTGGCCTGCATTGGTTCGGTTGATACCGGTGGACAGAATGTTTATGTGGCACAGCTGGCACAGCATTTGGCAGCACAGGGATATCTTATTGATGTATATACCCGCCGTGATGATGCAGAAATGCCTGAAATAGTAAACTGGCAAAAAGGTGTACGGGTTATCCATGTAAAGGCTGGACCTGAATGCAATATTATCAAAGAAGAAATGCTGCAGTATATGCAGGAGTTCCGTGATAATATGACCAGGTTTATTGTTGATAATCATTTACATTACCGGTTGATCCACGCTAATTTCTTTATGTCGGGCCTGGTGGCCTGCGGTATAAAAAAGGAATTGGATATTCCTTTTGCGATCACTTTTCATGCCCTTGGCCATATCCGGCGCATTCACCAGGCTGATAAAGATAAGTTCCCTGAAGAAAGGATCAGTATAGAAGAAATGATCGTTAATGAAGCGGATCATATTATAGCTGAATGCCCGCAGGACAAGGATGACTTGATCGATCATTACCGGGCAAATCCCCGGAAGATCAGCATTGTGCCCTGCGGGTTCAGCTCTTCAGAATTTCATCCGATTGAAAAATTAGTTGCACGCGATGTTTTGGGCTTGCCGTCAGACTGCCACATTTTATTGCAATTGGGCCGTATGGTGGAGCGTAAAGGAATAGATAATGTGATCAAGTCAATGGCTTATCTGAAGGCTGCTGATGGAAAAGATTTCAAATTGGTTGTTGTCGGTGGTGATTCAGAAAATATGGATGAATCAGATAGTTCCGAATATAAACGCCTTTGTACTTTGGGCCGAAGACTGAAGATCAGTGACAAAATACTGTTTGCCGGTCGCAAGGATCGCGACAAACTGAAGTATTATTATAGTGCGGCTGATCTTTTCATTACAACGCCCTGGTACGAGCCCTTCGGCATTACTCCACTTGAGGCTATGGCCTGCGGAACACCGGTGATCGGCGCCAATGTAGGCGGAATCAAGTTCAGCGTAAAGGACGGCGTAACAGGCGGTCTTGTTCCACCGAAGCAGCCTAAGAAACTGGCTGAAAAAATACTGGAGTTTACCGGCAATCAAAAAAAACTGCAACACATGGGCAGAAATGCCATTAAGCATGTTAATACCTGGTTTACCTGGGGAAAAGTGGCAGAGCAGGTAGATGAGCTCTACCGGTATGTATTAAATGGCGAACGAACACCAGCCAGCAAACTGATTAATATAGGGCGTGATAGCCGCGCAGCATAAATAAACAATAATGGAGGCAGCAGTTTTTATAGACAAAGATGGTACACTGATCCATGACATTCCTTACAATGTCGATCCTGATCTCATTGTTCTGCAAGATAACAGTATCGAAGGACTGAAGGATTTGCAAGAAAGTGGTTATAAACTAATTGTAGTTTCCAATCAATCCGGAGTGGCATGTGGCTATTTTTCAGAAGAAGCACTGGCTGTCGTCGAAAAAAAGCTAAGATCGCTGCTCGGCCGTCACGGGATAATGCTTTCCGGATTCTATTACTGCCCGCATTATGTTCATGGAATTATTCATGAGTACGCTGTCGACTGTTATTGCCGAAAGCCGATGCCCGGCATGTTGCTTCATGCGGCCGAGGTAAATAACATCGATCTTACGTCATCCTGGATGATAGGCGATATTCTGAATGATGTAGAGGCAGGTAACCGTGCCGGCTGCAAGACCATACTTATTGATAACGGTAATGAAACCGAGTGGCAAACCGGTGAATTTAGAACGCCAACTGTTAGCTGTCATAATATTAATGAGGCTGCAGATTGTATCTTAAAACACCAATACGCATGACCGATTGGAAAGATTGTAAAAAAATTCTCTGTATACGACCGGATAATATGGGCGACCTGTTGATGAGCGGTCCGGCTATCCGTGCACTGAAAGAAACATTTGGTGCGCGTATTTCTGTACTTACATCTTCAATGGCTAAAGCGGTTGCGCCGTATATGCCAGAGATAGATGAAACTATCATCTTCGACGTGCCCTGGGTTAAAACAGACCGGGCGACAGATAATGATTCGATGCGGCACCTGATCGATGCATTGAAACTAAGGAATTTTGACGCAGCGGTTATCTTTACAGTTTATAGTCAAAACCCTTTGCCTACAGCTATGCTGCCCTATATGGCAGGAATACCCAGGATATTAGCCTATTGCCGCGAAAATCCTTATGGTTTATTAACGCATTGGGTACCCGATGAAGAGCCTTACAGTTTTATTCGTCACCAGGTGCGCCGCGACCTTGAGCTTGTAAGATCTGTAGGTGCAATACCTTCTCATGAGAGTTTATGCTTGCAAACGGGTAATATATGGCATAGGGTTGTCCGTAAACTTGAAAAGACCGGTGTTAAGCCTGATCGGCCCTGGCTGATATTACATCCGGGCGTGAGCGAAGAAAAAAGGCAATATCCTTTTAGTTGCTGGGTTGAAACTGCCCAAAAAATAATTGACGAAATGGGATATAATATCCTGCTTACAGGTTCAGCGTCGGAAAAAATACTCACCGATAAACTGTGCCTCGATATTGGGAACGGCAGCTATTCCATAGCCGGGCTTTTAGATATGGAAGAATTTATCTGTCTTGTAAAAAATGCGCCGGTAATTATCTCAGTAAATACCGGTACTATCCATATTGCCGCAGCGGTGGGTACGCCGGTTGTTGTGCTGTATGCACAAACCAACCCGCAGCATACGCCATGGCAGGTGCCTTGCAGAGTATTGCAGTTTCCGGTTAAAGAGGAATTAAAAAGCAGGAATGAAGTTATCCGGTATGTTAATCAAAAATTGTACAACGAGCCTATCCCGATGCCCACACCTGATAATATTATCAGTGCGGTACAAGAGCTCCTGAATCCAGTTGATTCATCAGCTCTGCAGTTTCATGAAATACCATATCAAAATCAGGAGATAGAAGCCAGTTAATAGTTCGGTGCAGTTGTTTATTAACCGGTCCCCAGCGATGCGGTTCACCGTCCATACTGATCACGATGCTCGGCGTTTTTAACGCAGCTGCAATATGTGATACACCTGTACAATTAGATATCAGAAGTGCTGCATCTTTAATTAACGCAGCAACTGCCCCAACAGAAGTTTTACCTGTGGCATCTATAGCGTCATAACGCATTTGTGTGATAACTTCTCCGGTAATAAGCGCCTCATCTTTTGTTCCTGTAATTGCTACGGCATAATCCTGCTCAATACAGTAATCGGCAAGTGCTGCAAAATATTCAGTAGGCCATTGCCGCCAGGCGCCGCGTGATCCTGGATGGATACATACATATCGACCCGGCTCGATATCCAGTCTGAGGTTACTCAGTTCCTGGAGATCGATCGCGGTCAGCGGAAACTCCAGCTCATTTCCCTGGGATGGTATACCAAGGAACTCCATCAAAGCAATGTGCCTGTCAATTTCTGAACCATGATCCGGGTATGGCATAAATAATCCATTGTCAGGTGCGTAATGACCCTCAATGCTAAAGCCTGCTGTATGTTTCGCGCCAAAAAGCTCGACCATAGGGTTGACTATTGAGCCGTTACCCTGCATCTGTAATATTAAATCAAACTCTTCCCTCTGGATCACAGGCAAAAATTCAGCAAATTTTTCAGCATCAAAAACCTGTTCGGGCAGGCCCGGATATCCGGGGAAATGAATAAAGCGGTCGAAATAATTATCAAACCGTTCGGTAAGCGACTTTGCCCACGGCAACCCAAGTAAAGTGATCTCAGCATTTGGATAGGCCTTACGCAAAGCCCTTATGGCAGGAATTGAACAGAGCATATCACCAAGCTGAAGCGCCCTGAAAACGGCTATTTTTTTAATATTTTCCGGTAGTTTCATATAAAAAATACTTTGTACTTAATAGCGCCATACCATTGCCAGTAAACGGATATAAAGGGTATCACAAATGAAGTAATGACCATTTCGGCGATATGCTTTGCTGTGAGACTGGTAGTATAAAGCCGTTTGACGATGAATTTGAATGTTAAAAACATCCAGACGTAAAACCCGGTAATGCCAACCGGTTTATTATGCATCAGAATGCCGATAAGCATTATAACAAACGCTGCAATAATACCATAGTACAGTAGTGGCGGAATGGCTTGTACTTTCTTTCGGTATAATTCAGGATATTTTTTGTAAAGCAAGGCATTGTACTGTGTTTTCTTTTGCTCTTTAATGCTCACACCCCATTGTGCG
>JBQCEA010000521.1:0-6745 GCA_051960695.1 Mucilaginibacter sp.
AGCGTAACCACCCGTTCCGGGCGCTGCATTAATCCGCCCTTTATCTCCACACCCAAACCTTCTGCACGGGCCCTCACATAGCTCACCATCATGGAACCGATAAGTGCAATGAACGCAAAAATTGAGCTTAAAAAATAGTGATGCGCCACCAGGTAATAACAAATGCCCAAAAACATGATCAGTTCGCTATAGCGGTCAAGTACAGAATCGTACAAGGCGCCAAAAGTTGATTTCATATTTCCCAGGCGGGCCACCTGCCCATCAAGCATATCAAATAAACCAGCAAACAGGATCAGCGCACCTGCCCAGCCTACATAAGTAAGATCGCCCCGGTTACCTTCTTCAGCCCCAACAATAAAAACCACTGCTACACCAACATTCAATATAAAGCCAATAGAGGTAACTGCATTGGGAGTTAAACCAAGTTTGATCAATAGTTTTACAATAGGATCTATAACCTTGTAAATGCCTAACTGAAGATTGGTTCGAAGTGATGTTTGTTGAGCCATGCTGTTATTTGCAAATTTAGTTAGAAAGTAAATAATACCCTTGCCCGGACACCCCATTTTGCAACTTGAGGATCGTCCAGATAAGTAAACCTTCTTACCAGGTCAACCCTTACAAATTTAAAAATGTTTTCAATACCCACACTTCCTTCAACATAAGGCGTTTTGCCCATTATGTACGTTATAGGCTGTCCATTACCATCAATAGGTAGCTGATACAGAGATGGATGCAGTGACGGATCGTTTTCGCTGCGTAGCCCTCCCCACAAAGATTTTACAGAAAACGTCTCGCGCCATTTCAGTTTTTTAAACAATGGGATCTTGTTAAAAAAGAAGCCGTTGAAATGATAATCTAAAAACAGCGATTCTGAATGGTCATTCGCGAATTCCAAAAAGTTCATCAGGTTGTAGGAGTACATATCATACGCATATGTCTGATTGGCACGTGGTATGGAAAGCAACGGCCAAGGCACCTGCCCGAATATGTGCATAGCTTCGCCTGTAAAATCGCCGTATCCGAGTTGCGATAAATAGAAACGTTTATCAAGCTCAAAGTGTAATGTTTGATAATTATATTCACTACCGAAAACGTTTTTAATACCCTGTGTATAGTTCAATGTGAATATCGGGTACTTGTTAGGAATATCCACCCGGTAAATTTTGCCCTGATAAAATTGCTCATTAGGCGCATAACGCAATGAAGCTGTAATTTCCGCCGTGGTTAAGCTGGGAATATTGTTCGAAACACCATTTATTTCATTGTTGAAATAAAGCGAACCGGCTGGGGATTGCGTCCACCTTCTTAGGCCCAGGCTGTATGAAAAATGGTTCTCATACTCATGCACATAGTCAGCCCTATAGTTTTGATTATACAAATATTTGTCGTTTTCGCCACGCTTAAATGATAACAGGAAATTGTCCTCTTCCACAAATTGCAGGTTAAGACCAGGTATCTGGGTATCATTTTGGTAACTTAAGCGAATGTAATTTTGCGGGAACCTGTAAATGGTTTTATCATTTAAAGAATAAGTAGCGCTCAGGAATTCCTTCCATCGCTGATCCTTAAAACCATAAGCCGCATAAGTTTCAAAATAATATCTTTTACTCAGTTCAGGCGTGGTACGTCCGCCAAGCCTCAATTTTAATCCTTCAACCGGGTTAAAACTGTAAAACGCATTGGATGGACCTACTTCAAAAGGGCCGAATGATTTGTATCCCGCAAAGAAAAGTGTTAAAAGATCCATCGTTCTGCGATAGGATGGAATAGTTCTTAAGGTATCAATGTTATGATATACCTTTGATTCCGCAGTCGTCAACGTATCTAAGCGGTTTTTCGACCAGTAGTCGTTCGTTCTGCTTTTGGCATCGTCCAGTATTACTTCTGATGAGCCATCATAAGTAGTATCCGGAAGTGCCTTATTCACCTCGTAATCCTTGTAAGTGATAGTACGTATTCCTAACAGTCCACCTTTGCCGCTCTTATTCAACCCAAAATCAACTATGGTATTGCTTTTGCTCAAATGATATCTTTTATCTGGGTTTTGTTCAAATTCCTGGTCAACATGCAATGATTTTACGAAGTTGAGATTGATATTTTTATTAACGGTAAGCGAAGCCTTCTGTACTGCATAATTGCCATCCAGTGTAATATATATTTTACCTTCAAACAGCATGTCCGTAGTATTCCTTGGCGTAAAGCTTAATTCAACCACTTTAATATTATCAACCATTACTGTATCAGTAATAAAGAATTTATAAAAGGTGGGAGCGGAGTTACATATCGGGCTCAGGAACTGGTTCGTCATCAGGAAGATATTATTTTCATAGATATCAACCTTGTAATACATGTGCTTAAAGTATTGCCCTAAGCCTTCGTTATCTATATAGCTGCCGAAGTTTACATCTTTATCGCCCAATACTATCGTTTTGTTCTTTTCCGGGGATTTACGGTAATAGTTCTGGCTCAGTTTTTCATCAAGATATATTGGCAGTAATGACTTGCCGGGTATTGATGTGCTGTCGCGATTATCAAGCAGGAATTTATATTTTCTGAAAAATTTCTTATCTGATAAAGTAGGGGAAACGTTCTCCAGGGAGAACATCATTTTATCATATTCCTTATACTGCACATAAGCATAGCTCTCCGGCTTATTCTGATCTTTATGCGCAATTACTTCGCGGATCAGTTCAACGGCAGGATTACCTTTATTACGGTATTTGGGTTTCTTACCCGACCTGATAGTGACCTCACTCAATTGCTGGGCTAAAGGTACCAGCTTAATATTTAGTATTTGTTCTTTACCGGGTGTAACGGGGAGTGTAATAGGCTTGTAGCCTACATACGATACCTTTATCGCATTGAAGGATTTATCTGATTGTAAAGAATACTGACCCTGGTCATTCGCTGCAACTTGTACAGAGCTATCAGCAGCGGAGACAACCACAAACGGGAGCGTCTCTTTAGTTTTTGCGTCAGTAACTACACCGCTTACTTTAGTTATTTGAGCAAAAGCCGTAAAAGACGAAAGAAGGAATACACTTAAAACAAATATCTTGAAGTAAGTTCTTTTAAAATTCATGTATAAATTGCAATTAGCAATACAAACTCATTTTTTTAATAATAGTTGTGTTGCTCTTCTCTCTTATTTTGATACAAATACTACAAAGGATGTTAAATGGATTTTGAAAAATATCAGCATCTCAATTTTGCACCTGTCGTCAGACTGCTAAAACGGCTATACGTTTAATAACAAGCCTGAGAATTTGTATTACGGCCACAAAAATAGAAAAATTCCATACAGACTATTGTGGTCAAAAAGTCAAAATTAATCAATTGATTAATTAATTTTTTAAACATTTGCACAATTAAGGCAGGAATATTAAAAAAGCTTAAACCATAAAACGGCTTGTAGTAAAATATTGGCATATACACCTGACAGCACATCGTCAAACATAATGCCCCAGCCAGCTGGCAATTTTTCCATCTTTTTAATAAGCAACGGTTTTATAATATCAAAAAAACGGAACAGTATAAGGGCAGATATTACATATTTGAGGTACACCGGAACAAAGAGCAGACTGATACACATACCGGCAGCTTCGTCAATAACAACTTTTGATGGATCATGTCCCCAAATTTTAGAAACTATACCTGATGACCATATACCTAAGAGAGTAATGGCAATGGTGATGATTATTGAGATAAGAAAGGGAGGGAAACCACCTGCCCAGGCAAGATACCAGCAAACGCAGGTGGCTACAGCTGCAACTGTGCCGGCGCCTTTGCCGATATAACCTATACCGAGGCAGGTGGAAGTGAGTTTGTGAAATTGCATTACAGCACTTCAACCAGGTCCTGGTAGTAATCCAGACCGAGGTGGGTAATCAGGTCTTCGCCCATTAAGTGACGCAGTGTATTCTGCAATTTCATTAATTGTTTAAATATGTCATTCTCCGGACGTAATCCAGGAGCTGTCTGAGGCGATTTTAAGTAGAATGACAACCATTCTTGTATACCACTCATATCGGCACGCTTAGCAAGGTCAATAAACAATGCAAGGTCTAACGCGACAGGAGCAGCAAGGATAGAATCGCGGCAAAGGAAATTGATCTTGATCTGCATCTGGTAGCCTAACCAGCCAAAGATGTCAATGTTATCCCAGCTTTCTTTGTTATCACCATGCGGAGGATAGTAGTTGATACGGATCTTGTGATAGATATCACCGTATAATTCCTCATTATCGTCCGGGCGCAAAATGTCTTCCAATACACCTAATTTAGAAACTTCTTTAGTTTTAAAGTTATCCGGGTCATCCAATACCAAACCATCGCGGTTACCCAGGATATTGGTTGAGAACCAGCCTTTGATACCCAATGAGCGCGCTGCCAAGCCAGGAGCAAGGATAGTCTTCATCAAAGTCTGACCTGTTTTGAAGTCTTTACCTGCAATTGGTGTGTTGGTTAATTTTGAAAGCTCGATCAAAGCAGGAATGTCCACTGTAAGGTTAGGTGCACCATTAGCAAATGGGATACCTAATTTTAATGCTGCATAAGCATAAACCATACTTGGTGATATACGCTTATCATCAGCTTCCAGCGCTTGTTCAAATGCAGCAAGACTCTGATGTATCTCAGAAGCTTCGTAATATATTTCGGTTGAACCGCACCATACTAAAACTATACGGTCGCAGCCTTTTTCTGCTTTAAAGTTTTGGATGTCCTGCATTACCTGTTGGGCAAGCTCATAACGTGTACCGGTTTTTACATTGGTACCATTAAGATTTTTTGCATAATTTTTGTCAAATGCAGCTTTCATTGGCACAACTGATTCTAATTCGGCTTTAACGGAATTCAATAAACCAGCCTCAAGTACTTTAGCATTCATGGCAGCTTCGTACACGTTATCGCTGTACACATCCCATCCGCCAAAAACAACGTCATTCAGATCCGCTAAAGGAACAAAATCCTTAATTTTTGGATAACGGTTCTCAGTTCTTTTACCTAAACGGATATGTCCCATTTGAGTTAACGAACCAATAGGCTGCGATATGCCTTTCTTTACTGCCTCAACACCTGCAATCAATGTAGTTGCTACCGCTCCTAACCCTGGTATCAGGATACCTAATTTGCCTTTAGCCGGCTCAATATTGCTTTTCATATAAAATTGTTTTGTTTCTAAGATTTGTTTTTTGACTTTATTGTTAAAAAGGTCAAAGGACTGATTTTTTAACGGAAGTCAGCAATCAATTTATAAAATTGACCTTTAAATGAAAATTTACGGGTTTTTAACAGAGGTGGACGGTTATAAACCCAATTTGTCCGTTCCGGAAGGGGGTGACTGCCCGAAACATAAGTTATTAAATCTCTTTTTCGTAGATACGGTAAGTTTTGTACGGATCGCCGCCAATAGCTTCAATAGCGCGGTTTACCATATCATTATGCTCCAGTGTCCATGATGCTTCGGCATACTCCAGGCCTTTCCTGGCATACTCTTTAATGATAGTGCCATACAGAACGGCTTCGATACCCATTTTACGATAACCGTCGACAACGCCAAGCAGCATTATCCTGATGCCCTTTATTTTGCTTTTACCAAATAATAGTTTAAAAATACCTGTGGGAAGTAATCTGCCCCTTTTAATTTTTTGCAATATTTGGTTTATGTCTGGTATAGCAACGCCGAAGCCGACAATTTTACCATGCTGCTCAGCAATTAAACAAAAATCAGGGTCAATGATCATTTTGAGGTCTTTGGCAGTATAGTCAAACTCCTCGTTGGTCATTGGAAAAAATCCCATGTTTTTATCCCAGGCACTATTGTATACTTCTCGCAGTGCTGCGGCTTCTTCTTTAAATTTATTTATTCTTACCTTACGGATAGTGATATCATTGCGTTTTAAACGTTCTGATAGTTTATCTACAAGATGAACAGATTTATCGTTATAGCTATGGCCGTTCCATCGCCAGGCCAAAAGATCGATCTGTTTTTTAAATCCGGCTTTTTCTATCAGGCGCTCATAGTAAGGCGCATTATAGGTCATCATCACTACGGGTGGCGTATCAAAGCCTTTTATCAGCAGCCCGCAGGTTTCATTGGTTGACGGGTTTACCGGGCCAACCATTTTAGAAACCTTTTTATCCTTAAGCCAGTCGGTAGCAGCTTTAAACAATAGATCAGCTGTTTCCTGGTCGTCTATACAATCAAAAAAACCAAAAAAACCGTCGTTAGTTTGATTGAATGCATTATGATTGTTATTTAAAATAGCAGCTATGCGGCCGATGATTTTTCCATCCTCAAAGGCCAGGTAGGTTTGTAATGATGAATGTTTGTGAAAAGGGTGTTTGGTTAATATATCCCTTTGGGCAATAAATAATTCCGGTACGTAATTCGGATCGTTTTTATAGAGTTCGTGCGGGAAATCGATAAACTGGGTCAGTTCCCTTTTAGAACTAACCGGAATTATTTTCTTCATTATAAATTATTCTACCTGAATCCTAGATATCTTCTTTAACAAGACTTACACCAACAGCTTTAAATGCTTTAGATATTTTATCTATAGCTTCTTCGATCTGTGCAAAGGTGTGGGTTGCCATTAATGAAAAACGAAGCAGGGACGAGTCAGATGGAACGGCAGGTGAAACTACCGGGTTAACAAACACGCCAGCATCCTGCAGGTATCTGGTCACGATAAACGTTTTTTCATTATCGCGTACATATATCGGAAGGATAGGGCTTTCAG
>JBQCEA010000522.1:0-2109 GCA_051960695.1 Mucilaginibacter sp.
ATTTTAACAAAGATGCCAGGGGCTCTCATCAGTTAAGCGGTAATAATGTTTATAATATCCTGCATACAAAGGATAAAAAAACCTGGATAAGTGTTTTTGGCGGTGGTTTGGAATGTTACGACCGTACTGCTAATACGATTACGTGTTATAAATTGAATGTCAACGATCCGAAAACAATAGCCAGTAATTACATATATTCCATTCTGGAAGATAGAAAGGGCAATTTATGGATAGGCACTTCTGATGCAGGCTTAGATCTGCTGGATCGTAAAACAGGCGTATTTACCCACTTTAAACATAGCGAAACATCTAACAGCCTCAGCAATAATGGCGTAACTGACATCTTTGAGGACAGCAAAGGCAAGTTATGGTTATGTACACTTTCTGGTCTGGATATTTTTGACCCTGAAACAAAACACTTTACGGTATTCAATAAAAAAACTGGCCTGCCAAGTGATATTACATACGCTATCAGGGAGGATGACTACGGTAAATTTTGGATAAGCACTAATAGCGGCCTGTCTATGTATGATCCTCTCAGGAAAACATTTAGAAACTACACTACTGAAGACGGTGTGCAGGGCGATGAATTTAAACCGCACTCTGCACTGAAAACCAGGGATGGTAAATTGTATTTTGGAGGTATAAACGGGTTTAATGCCTTTTATCCTGAACAGATCCAAAGTCCGATCGCTTTTTCGCCGTTAGTGGTTACTTCATTGCAGATATTCAATAAGCCGCTTGCTATCGCTAAAGATAGCCACGATCCATCACCACTGAAACAAGATATTGCCGATACCAGGTCGATCACTTTATCTTATAAGCAATCGTTTATCTCACTCGAATATTCCTCATTGGATTTCGGCTCAGCCGATAAAAAAGAATATGCTTTTAAGCTGGATGGGTTCGACTCGGAATGGAACTATGTAGGCAGCAGGAATGCAGCTTCATACACCAACCTGCCGCCGGGGCATTATCTCTTCAAGGTAAAATACCGCAACAGCGCTGGTTTATGGTCCCCTGTTACCGATGCTTTGAATATCACTATTGTGCCGCCGTTTTGGAAAACATGGTGGTTTGAGATACTGGCCTTAATTGCAGTTGTTGGATTAATATATGGTTTGTTTAAATACCGGGTAAGGGTAATAAAAGGCCAAAAATTACAACTGGAAAAACAGGTAAAGGAGCGTACTGAACGCCTGGCGCAGATGACGGTTAATGAACGTACGGCCCGTGAGGAAGCAGAAAAGGCACGTGAGGAAGCTGAAAATGCCAATAAAGCTAAAAGCATTTTCCTGGCGACAATGAGTCATGAGATTCGCACGCCAATGAACGGTGTTATCGGTATGGCAACGCTTCTTTCGGGTACTTCACTTACCCAGGAACAGGAAGAGTATACCGAAACCATTAAAACCTGTGGCGATGCCCTACTAAATGTTATAAACGACATTTTGGATTTCTCTAAGATCGAGTCGGGTAATATGGAACTCGAAGAGCAGGACTTCGACCTGAGAGATTGTGTGGAGGGTGTTTTAGACATATTTGCTAATAGCGCGGCCAAACAAAACCTTGACCTTGTTTACCAGATAGAACATGATGTTCCTGCACAGATAAGGGGCGACGGCCTTCGGTTAAAACAGGTGCTGATCAACCTGGTTAGTAACGCCGTGAAATTTACCGGCAAAGGAGAAATTTTTATTGAGGTAAAGACTGTTAAGAGCGGTAACGGCAGTATTGAGTTGCAGTTCAGTGTACGGGACACTGGTATAGGTATACCTGCTGATAAAATAGACCGGTTATTTAAGGCATTTTCACAAGTTGATTCAAGCACTACCAGAAAATATGGCGGTACGGGATTAGGATTGGCCATCAGCGAAAAGCTGGTGCAATTAATGGGCGGAGAAATTGGCGTAAAAAGTAAACCAGGCAAGGGAACGACATTTTTCTTTACTATTAAGACAAAGATCAGCGCAAAACCTGCACGCAATTATGTGCATCTGAATACATCGGATATAGAAAACAAATGCGTGTTGCTGGTGGATGATAATGCAACCAACCGCAGTATTATGCTGACACAGCTTACACAATGGAAATTTGTGCCACTGATAG
>JBQCEA010000523.1:0-3545 GCA_051960695.1 Mucilaginibacter sp.
AGCGTAACATTTGTCCGGGTGGCATCTGAACCGAGTATACGGATACTGTTATAGCCAACTCCTGAACCGGCATTTTAGGTCACTACCGTTGACGGCGTTTGCTCCAGCAAATATTCAAACCCGCGGCCCGAATTATTCTTATCGAGATCATTTTTGTTCAAATTGGTAAAAGCCGTTGGCGAATTGTTTGAAGCACGGGTTGCGCTAACTGTAACCTCTTCTGTCAGAGCAGTGCTACCGCTGAGTGAAACATTAACAACCAGGTTTGATGCCAGAACAATTGTTTTTTCAAAAGGCTGGTAACCCACATAGGTTACTTTAAGTACATACTTACCTTCTGCAATATTGTCGAGTTTATACGCTCCGTCTGCATCAGATATAGTACTAAGTGTTGGGGCAAGAATAACATTTGCCCCCGGCAAAGTAGTGCCGGTTTTTTGGTCAATAATTTTACCGGAAACAGAGAATTGAGCCGCTGCCAAAAAAGGCAACAGCATGGCGGAGATCGCCAGCACAAAATTTTTCAAAATTTGAAATAAATTAATAGAGTTAAACCATCTGCTCATCAGGGCTAATGTGCAGTACACTTAACTTTTACCTCTCCCTACGCCGGCATTACCCGGATCAGGTGTATGTGTGAGTGATGAGTGGTCAGTGTTGAGTTTTGAGTGAAACCGAAACGGCATTGACTCAATACTCATAACCCTATACTCGTAACCTCAACACAATGGGTTTGATCTCAGCCTGTCTTTCAGTTTGATCGCTCAAAGCAAGGCACCCCTTGAGAATTATATGGGACAAATATAGGTTTTTAGTCCGAAAGTTAGCACAATTCCGTAAGACTGAAAGAAGCTTTCGCCTTTTACCTTTTGCCTTTCACCTCAAAAATGTACTTTTGCAAACTTTATAGATTACTATTATGCTACGTACACACACCTGCGGAGAATTAAATATCAGTCAATTAGGCCAGCATGTCACCTTATGCGGATGGGTTCAGAAATCACGCGACTTAGGCGGAATGACCTTTATTGATGTGCGCGACCGTTACGGTTTGACACAGTTGGTATTTAATACAGATACGGATGCTGCATTGCGCGATAAAGCACGTGAGCTTGGCCGCGAGTTTGTGATAAAAGCAAGCGGTAAAGTAATAGAACGTGCCAGCAAAAACAATAAGATACCTACAGGCGAGATAGAAATTGCAGTTGATACACTGGAAGTATTAAATGCTGCCAAGATCCCGCCTTTCCTGATAGAAGACGAAACAGACGGCGGCGAAGAGCTGCGTGCGAAATACCGTTATCTCGACCTGCGCCGCAACCCGATAAGGAATAACCTGGCTTTACGTTCTAAAATGGCGCAGGAAGTGCGCAAATATTTGGACGGCTTAGATTTTATTGAGGTTGAAACACCTGTACTGATCAAATCAACTCCGGAAGGCGCACGTGACTTTGTAGTACCGAGCCGCATGAATCCAGGTGAGTTTTATGCTTTGCCACAGTCCCCGCAAACCTTTAAGCAATTGCTGATGGTAAGCGGCTTCGACCGTTATTTCCAGATCGTAAAATGCTTTCGGGATGAAGACTTGCGTGCTGACCGTCAGCCGGAGTTTACCCAGATAGACTGCGAAATGGCTTTTATAACCCAGGAAGATATCCTGAATATTTTTGAAGGCATGACGCGCCATTTGTTTAAAACCGTTAAGAATATTCACCTCGACCAATTCCCGCGCATGCAGTATGCTGACGCGATGCGTTTGTATGGTTCTGACAAACCAGATATCCGCTTTGGAATGCAGTTTGTTGAGCTGAACGACATTGTAAAAGGAAAAGGTTTCAGCATATTTGATAATGCCGAGCTGATTGTTGGTATCAATGCAAAAGGTTGTGCAGGCTATACCCGTAAACAGTTGGATGAATTAACCGATTGGTTAAAACGCCCGCAAATAGGCGCTACCGGGCTGATCTATTGCCGCTACAATACTGATGGTACTTTAAAATCGTCCGTTGATAAATTCTATTCAGAAGATGACCTGACCAACTGGGCGGCAGCTTTTGAAGCAGAACAAGGCGACTTAATACTGATATTGGCAGGGCAAGCTGATAAAGTGCGTAAACAAATGAACGAGCTTCGCCTGGAAATGGGCGGTCGTTTAGGCTTGCGCAATAAAGATCAGTTTGCACCGCTTTGGGTGTACGACTTCCCGCTGTTAGAATGGGACGAAGAAACCGGCCGATACCACGCTATGCACCATCCGTTTACTTCACCAAAGCCGGAAGATATTGTATTACTGGATACCGATCCGGGCAATGTACGCGCTAATGCTTATGACCTGGTGATCAACGGTACAGAAATTGGCGGCGGTTCTATTCGTATCCACGACCGTGAGTTGCAGGCCCTGATGTTCAAACATCTTGGCTTTACCCGCGAGGAAGCACAACGTCAGTTTGGCTTCTTGATGGACGCCTTTGAATATGGCGCTCCTCCCCACGGTGGTATTGCATTCGGTTTTGACCGTTTATGCTCTATTTTTGCTGGCCTTGATTCAATCCGTGACGTGATCGCATTTCCTAAGAATAATTCAGGCCGTGACGTGATGATTGATACGCCGTCTGTTATCTCGGGCGAGCAAATGCACGAACTTAAAATCAAGACCACAGTATAATTTTCCCGGCAAAACTTAGTTATCAGTTTTAAATAAGTATCGATGAAGAAATATTTACTGCTCTTATTCTTAATTCCCGCTGCTTTTTCATCCTGTAAAAAAGATAATTACGACCCGGTAAAACAAGCTGCTTCCGATGACGCCGCCATACAAGCTTACATCAAGGCGCATAATATTACTGCTACTAAAGATTCGTCAGGACTTTATTATGAAGTAGTAACGCCGGGGACAGGCAATTACCCCAACATCAACTCAACCGTTACAGTAAACTATACAGGTAAATTGCTCAATGGCACTGTGTTTGATTCAGCAACCAGCTACCAAACTCTGTTATCTAACGTGGTAAAAGGGTGGCAGATCGGCATTCCTCACATTAATACAGGGGGGCGTATTTTATTGCTGATACCTTCAGCATTAGGTTATGGCAACCAAGCAGAAGGCAGCATACCTAAAAACTCTGTTTTAGTATTCACCATCGACCTGCTTGGTTTCAGTAATTAATAAATAAGACACAGAATTATTACAAAAGGACGGTTTCAGTAAATCGTCCTTTATTTTTTATATTCGGTAAAAAATCCCGGTATGAAAAAGTTTTACCTGCTCGCCTTTTCATTCATTGCCACTCAAGCCTTTGCACAAAGCCCTGATCTTAAACAAATAGCAGCAAAGAAGGCTGACTCACTTTTTAGTCAAACTGTAACCTGGCGCCGCGATTTCCATGAACACCCTGAGCTTGGCAACCGCGAGGTGCGTACATCTGGTATCATCGCCAATTACCTTCGGTCGCTTGGGATGGAGGTAAAGACCGGTATTGCTACTACAGGCGTAGTGGGGATATTAAAAGGCGGCAAGCCGGGTCCGGTGGTTGCCCTGCGTTCAG
>JBQCEA010000524.1:0-2226 GCA_051960695.1 Mucilaginibacter sp.
AAAAATCTGAACGCTGCCAGCCTTTTAAAAGAAGCTCAAAGTGCCCGTTTGTTGCGCGAACAATATGAACAATCAATGCAGGCGGAATTATCTGCTTCACAATCTAAAATCATACAAGAATTTCAACAGCTTACAAAAACATCTGAGGCGGTAAAACAATCACAGGAAGCCTATAATATGTACCTGGCCCGGTACAAAAGCGGCCTTATTACACTGAGCGAACTGTTACAAATTCAGATACTGGTAGAACATGCGGAGAATAACCATATTGAAGCTTCGCGTGAATATTGGCTGTTGCTGGCAAATGAAGCGGAACTGACCGCCGATTTTGATTTTCTGTTTAATAATCTTTAAATAATTTCTAATGAATTTAATCCGGTTTGCATTAAGAAAACCTATTTCTATAATGGTGGCAGTCATTGCAATTGTATTCTTTTCTGTTACAGCCATTAAAAAAATAAATGTCGATATTTTTCCGGAGGTGGAATCTCCCGCAATCTATATAGCCATGCCTTATGGTGGCCTTTCCCCGGCTTATATGGATGGCTTTATGGCCAACGAATTTCAAAAGGTTTTGCTATTTGTTAGTGGAGTAAAGAACATTGACTTTAAAAGCATCCAGGGATTGACCCTGATGAAATTAACATTCTATCCAGGTACGGATATGTCTCAAGCTGCCGCAGAACTTTCCGGTTCGGTTTCAAGAGCTATGGGTTTTCTTCCTCCCGGAGCGGTGCCACCCATTGTGGTGCGCTTTGACGGTAGTTCTTTACCTGTCGGAAAACTGGTATTTGAAAGTGAAACCCGTTCTATTGATGAGATACAATCTGAGGTGTTAACGAAGATCAGACCGATGCTGGTTAATGTGCCCGGCGTTACAGCCCCTGCGCCGTTTGGAGGCAGTGCGCGTTCGATTTTAGTAAATGTAGATCCGCAGGCAATGCAGGCCAATGGTTTAAGTCCTGAAGATGTTACCGTAGCTATTGCCCAAAGTAATCAGCCTTCCCCCGCGGGCAATATTCGAATAGGAGACCTCAATTATATGACCCCACTCAACTCGCTGGCTAAAGGCCCGGAAGAGTTTCTGAATACACCCATAAAAAAGATAGGTGAGCGGATGATTTACGTTAGAGATGTTGCTCATGTGGAGGATGGAGCAGATGTAACTTTTGGTTATGCTATGGTAAATGGGAAACGCTCTGTTTACCTTCCGGTAATTAAAAAAGCCGATGCTTCAACGCTGAATGCGGTCAAAAATATAAAAGCTTCACTTGACAAGTTTCGGCACATCTTACCAGAAGATATGTCGGTTAGATATGAATTTGACCAGTCTAAATATATTGAGCGTTCTCTTTCCAATCTCATACATGAAGGGTTACTGGGTGCGCTTTTCACAGGATTGATGGTGCTGCTGTTTTTAAGAGATTTTCGGGCGGCGCTTATTGTTGTGTTAACGATACCGATAGCAATTCTTTCGGCAGTAATGGTGCTGTATCTTTTTGGGCAAACAATTAATATTATGACTTTGAGCGGCCTTGCGCTTTCAATAGGAATTTTGGTTGATGAAGCAACCGTAACCATAGAAAACATCCATCAACATCTTGAAGTGGGAAAACCTAAACAGCGGGCCATCCTGGATGCTGTAATGGAAATTTCAATTCCGAAGCTGCTTATTTTATTAAGCATCCTTGCCGTGCTCACGCCAACTTTTATCATGACCGGAATTTCAAGGGATATGTTCATGCCTTTGTCTATGGCTGTTGCCTTTGCAATGATTGTCTCTTTTTTAGCCTCTCAAACATTTGTACCCATATTGGCCAATTGGTTAATGAAAGGGAAACATAATAAGGTGGCTATGTCAGCAGCAAAACGTGCCTTCTTTGATAAGTTTAGAGTACGCTATTCTTTCAGGATGCGTAAATGGTTTCCCAGGTCTCTTCCTCTGTTCATTCTTTATATGGTAATTGCAGGAGGAACCGCTGTTCTTTTGATAAATAAAGTAGGAACAGATGTGATGCCTGCTTCAAACAGTGGTGATTTTCAATTGCGCATCCAGGCATCACCAGGAAGCAGGATTGAAAAAACAGAAGAATTGTTTAATAATGTTATCGCTGATATTAAATCCCTGGTTCCGGCAAACGGCATTGCCATTACCTCGGGCTTTGTAGGGCCGCAGCCTGCTAATACACCGATCAATTCCATTTTCCTTTTTACAAGTGCTTCCGA
>JBQCEA010000525.1:0-7720 GCA_051960695.1 Mucilaginibacter sp.
CAACATAAGCCTGTTGCTCGTCATTGACGGTGTTGCCGGTTATTTCAACATTCCATGTATTGCGGTTAAGGGTGGGGCCGTTAAAGTCATCAAAAAAGACGGTATCGGTTTTGGTTTGTGCATGGCATAGCGGCGCTATCAGCAATGCCGCAACAATTAAAGAATAGGTTGTTCTCATTGGTTATTATTTGACTATATAGTTGTATCAATCAATGGCTGTTCCGATAGGAATAAATGAAGGTATTAAAAAATTAGTTACGAACATGAATTTTACATTTTAATTGCCCCCTCTTTTATAAATTGCATGATATGCACAGAGGCGGGTTTATAAGGTTCTTCTTTATTGTAGCTTCCATCAGTTTATTGCTCGACTGGTATGTGTTTAGCGGATTAAGGACGCTTGGTAATGATTGGCCGTCACAACGCCGGCAAAAGGTATTGACATGGGGTTATTTAGCAATATCAGTTGGTATCACTGTCTTATTCCTGATCGGATTAACAAGTTTCAGCAGCGCACAGGGAATGATGCCTTACCACGAGTGGATACTAAGTTTATTCCTCACCTTTTTTATCACCAAGGTTTTCTTTTCGCTAATATTGCTGATAGGGGATATTGGCCGGTTACTGTACGGTGTTGGCAACCGCATTATTGATCATGGTAAAAAGCATACAGATCCTTTCTTTCCGGCAAGGCGCAAATTTATAAGCGAGATAGCGGTGTTAATAGCGGCTGTGCCGTTCACCAGCTTTTGGTATGCCATGCTGCATGGTAAGTACGATTTCCGGCTATACAAACAAACGTTCTATTTTGACGACCTGCCTGATGCATTTGACGGTTTTACCATAACACAGATATAGGATATTCATTCAGGTAGTTTTGATAACGTGCATGCTATTCAGCGGGGCATCGATATAGCAAAAGAGCAAAAAGGCGATCTGTTTGTTTTTACCGGCGACCTGGTGAACGATGCAGCCTGGGAAATAGAACCTTATATTGACCGGTTTAAAGAATTAAAGGCGCCTTACGGTCAATTTTCGATATTGGGTAATCACGACTATGGCGATTACATTAAATGGAATAGCCAGGAGGAAAAAGCAGCCAACCTGGAAAAGCTGAAAGAGCATCACAAGAGTTTAGGCTACCGGCTTTTGCTGGACGAGAATGTAGAAATAGTAAAAGACGGCCAAAGAATTAGCCTGATCGGTGTGCAAAACTGGGGCAGGGGATTTGTACAGATCGGCAACCTGGACAAAGCGATGGAAGGTGTAGACAAAGAGGCTTTTAAGATACTGCTTTCACACGATCCAACCCATTGGGAAGACAAAGTGCGGTTCAATCCAACCAAAATACAACTCACATTATCGGGACATACGCATGGCGCACAGTTTGGGGTTGAAGCAGGCAGCCTGCGCTGGAGCCCTGTAAAATATGTTTACCTGGACTGGGCAGGTCCTGCAAAACAGAATGACAGGCAATTATATGTAAATCGTGGTTTCGGTTTTCTTGCTTTTTCGGGAAGGTTGGGTATATGGCCTGAAATAACCGTTATTACTTTAAAGAAAAAGCAAGCGGAAGTTTAAATAAATATAAAAGCCGCAGTTTGAGGCTGCGGCTTGCTTTATGAAAATTAATGGGCCTTATGCCCTTGCTGTAACCAGGTTGTTTACCTTACCAACCAGCTCGTCTAAACCAAAGGGCTTGGCAATGATGTCATCACAGCCCATGGTATGATAATCTATATCTTTATGGAAATATGCAGAAGAAAGGATCACCGGCACCTGTCCGAACTGCGGATGCCATTTGATCTGGCGGCAAATATCTGCACTCGCTGTGCTGTTTGCTTTATAATCCAGAATAAAGAGATCAGGGCGGAATATTTTGGCAATTTCAATGAGATTGTGGCTGTCGGATGTAACTAAAACCTGGAAATTCTCATAAGAAAGTGATTCTTCCACTACATCCAGCACGCTCTGGTTGTCGTCTAATACTAAAATACGATTTAACATAATTGTTGTTGTTTAGTGATCATTAGGGGTTGTTGGGTAAAACTTTTCTTATAAGGTGCTTTAGTATTTAGTATGACGTAAACTCGTTCTGTTATGATACTATAACGGGCAAAAAGTTTAAAGTATTTTAGCGCTTGTTGTTAAAATTTGTTAATGGCAATGCAATGACGATGAAGCCTGTTCGTAATAAAACGCTATCTTTGGCCTTCGGATGAGACCCAATTTCAAGACCTACTATTTTGCAGCCCTGATGACCGGTTTAATAGCCGGAATAGTAACTGAGGACAAATACATCGGTATACTGCTGGTAATAGCTTTAATGCTGGCAGTGGAGGTAATGAAGCAACGGTACAGGCAGGGTAATCAGTGAGAGTGCATTTAACATCTTATCCTCCCAATCGTTAAATAATGTTAAAAGATGTTAAACTCAATGCGCTCACTATAAATAACTTATAAAAAGCATGGATATTTAGGTATTGGAAAAATTATCCTAAAAAACTCATGCAATACAACAAAACCAACAACCTTTTAGGGTGGCTATGTTTTCTGATAGCCTCCGTTACCTACATCTTAACACTTGAACCATCCGTAAGCTTTTGGGACTGCGGCGAATTTATCGCCTGCGCGTACCGATTGCAGGTGTCGCACCAACCGGGATACCCGCTTTTTGCTATGATATGCAAGGTATTCTCTCTGCTATCCCTGGGCGATACCACCAAAGTGGCTTATTATACTAATATGTGTTGTGCACTGTGCAGCGGTTTTACCATCATGTTCCTGTTCTGGACCATTACACTTATCGCCCGCAAAATGATGCTGAGAAATAATGTGGTGATTGACAGCAATAAGCAGATACTCATTTTCGGTGCAGGTTTGGTAGGTGCGTTGGCTTTTGCTTTCAGCGATACTTTTTGGTTCTCATCTGAAGAAACCATCGTTTTTGCTATGTCGGCAATGTGTACGGCAATCGTTTTCTGGGCCATATTAAAATGGGATGCCCATGCTGATGAACCCGGTGCAGACAAATGGATCATTTTTATAGCTTATGTTATCGGTTTGTCCATTGGTATCCACTTGCTCAATTTGCTGACTATACCGGCAGTGGTACTGGTTTATTACTTCCGCAGGTATAAGAACATTAACCGCAAAACGGGCATCATCGCCTTCCTGATCAGCATCGCTATTCTGGCGTTTGTACAAATAGGAGTAAGGGGTTATACCGTTATGATAGCCGCCTATTTTGACATGTTCTTTGTCAACATATTAGGATTGGGTTTTGGCAGCGGGGCCATTGTTTTCTTTTTACTGTTGATAGCCGGACTTATCGCCGGTGTGAGATACAGTATCCGAAAAGGCAAACCTGCCCTTAATCTTGCCTTTTTATGCCTGGCATTCCTGTATTTCGGCTATGGCTCATTTGTTTATATTCCTATACGTGCCACAGCCAACACCGATCTGAATAACTGGAAGCCGGATAATGCTTTTACACTTTATGGCTATCTCAATCGTATTCAGTACCCAATATCACCATTGCTGACAGGCCCGTATTTTGATGCTAAGGTTACAGATCAAACCTATGGTTCTCCGTTTTATCAGAAGTACAAAGGCAAGTACGTGGTGGCTGGTCGCCAGCTGAATACAGAATATGATCATACAACCATCTTCCCAAGAATTTTTAGCCAGGATAACGGCGATCCGCAATTCTATCGCCAATGGCTGGGGTTGGGTGATTCGGATGTGCCCACATTCAGCGATAATATCAAATATTTCTTTAGCTGGCAGGTGTACCAGATGTATGCACGGTATTTTCTCTGGAATTTTGCCGGAAGATATAATAACCAGGATGGACAGCAGCAGATGGGCGGTTTTCACGGTTACAAAGACGGCGACTGGACAACAGGGATATTCGATCATGCCAAACATCTGCCGCAGTCACTTTTGCACGATAATTCCTATACGCCGCTGTATGCCCTGCCACTTGTTTTGGGATTGATCGGTTTGTTATATCATTATAAAAACAGCAAGCGCGATACATTGATCATCGGTATGCTGTGGTTCTTTACCGGTTTGGCGATTGTACTTTATGTCAATCAAAATTTGCAGCCACGAGAGCGGGATTATTCTTATGTATGCTCGTTCTATGCGTTTGCAATATGGATAGGTTTAGGCGTTATCGGCATAGCTGAATTTATGCGCAGGAGAATTAACGCGAGAACAGCGGGTTTTATAACCATTGGCCTGTGCTTGCTGATAGCGCCGGTATTAATGGCGAAGCAGGAGTGGAGGGCACATGACCGCTCGACCAAAATGACACCACATGATATGGCTTATAATTACCTGATATCATGCCCGAAAAATGCCATTTTATTTACCGGATCTGATAATGATACGTATTCATTATGGTACGACCAGGAAGTTGAAGGCATACGTCCGGATGTGCGTATTGTGATCATGACCTTATTTAGCGGCGATTGGTACATTCACCAGATGCAGGGTAAAATGAACCAGTCTGCGCCGTTGCCTATTACTATGTCTTACGACAAATACATGCAGGGTACAGGTGATTTTATCCCTTACAGCGATGCAAAGCTGCCCGATTCAATAGAATTAAAGGACATTTTTGATTTTGTTACTTCGGATGACGAACGTACTAAAGTGCAGCTGCAGGACGGCGAAGTGGTCAATTATCTGCCAACCAAAAACTTTAGAATGGCGATCAATGCTGATGAGGTGATCAAAAATGGCGTGGTATCACCTGACCAAAGAAGCCGCTTAACCGACAGCATGCAATGGAAGTTTGATGGTAGTTACTTAGGAAAGGATAACCTGGCGCTGATGGATATATTGGTGCACAATCATTGGAAACGGCCCATTTGTTTTACATCAACGATAGGCAGTAAAGATATGAACGGGTTGCAGCAATATCTTTATAAGGAGGGTTTTGTATATCACCTGATACCATTTAAACCTGAAGGCGCAAACCCTCAGCAGCCCAGGGTGAACACGATGGCTATGTATAATAACATGATGACCAAGTTTAAATATGGTAATTATAAACACGCTAAATATTTAGATGAGCAGTCTACTAATTTGTTCTATCCGATAATCACTTCAGATTACCTGGAATTAACACAAACGCTGATGCAGGAAGGACATAATGATATGGCGTTGAAAGCCCTGCATAAGTATGACGACGAAATGCCGGACCTTTATCCTTATATGGGTATTACGCAAAGCAAATACTGGTTGATCGATACTGCATACCGCCTGCATGACAAAGGTACCGCCAATAAATACGTTTCCAGTGCTGATAATTACCTGACCGATCAGCTTAATTACAATTACAACTTATTACAAAGTAGTCCGGGTGATGTGAATGGCTCGGATGTGCAGTTTGAAATGTCGGTCTTGAATGGCATTGCAGGATTGACCAAGCAATATGACAGTCCTGAACTTTACGCTAAATTGCGGGGCCAGGTGGATGATTATGCGAAGAAGTTTAAAGATGTAATACGAAGTAACTGAGCATTAACCAGAATATTTCCAATAGTTCAATTAGCGTGTTTTTACGCTTTTAAATGCGTGGTTCTACCATGTTTTAGTTGATTTGGCTTTTTTAGCTTTGAAATGGTTTAATCAGCCTATCATCAATTGGAGTCGGTAAGGCAAATAAGCAAAGCAGATGACCAGAAAACGAATGTGTTTTCTGATTCTACTTTCTTTAAAGGTGCATCTGTATCGTCAAAGCCTGCTTTTTTTCAACCCAAACTGACCATTGGCCCTGTGGACGATCCTTACGAACGTGAGGCAGATGCGGTGGCAGACAAAATAGTTGGCATATCCGATTCACAAAGTATCCCGAAGAACACTTTTACAACAATTAACCATTCATTAAACATTCAGCGCAAATGTGCGCACTGCGAGGAAGAAGAAAGGAAGGAAAAGACAACGGAAGCTCCTGTGATAGCAGATGGTAGCCATTTAACCGTCCAGCGTAAATGCGCTCATTGTGAGGAAGAGGAGAAGATGCAGCGAAAGGAATCAAATGAAACAGCTGGAACGGGCGAAGCACCAGCCATTGTTCATGAAGTTACCGGTTCGGGCGGGCAGCCGCTGGATAGGGGTGTGAGAGATTTTTTTGAACCCCGGTTGGGGTATGACCTGAGCAGCGTACGTGTCCATACGGATAGCCAGGCTGCGGAATCAGCCAGATCGGTTCAGGCGCATGCTTATACAGTAGGTAGTCATGTGGTATTCGGGGCAAATCAATTTGATCCGGCATCAACAGACGGCAAGAAATTACTTGCCCATGAATTGACACATACTATACAGCAAGGCTCGGCAGGCAATGCGGCTTTGCAGCCGAAATTAATGGTAGGTGATGTTGGAACTCCTGCCGAAGTTGAGGCTGAACGTGTCGCCAACCAGGTGACAAGTAATCAAACCGCCGGACCAATTACGCATATCAGCAGTACGGCTATGGTGAGCCGGCAAACGGCTGAACCCAATTTTGACAGTCCGCAAAAGCGGGGCGGGCAGCCGCGAACGGCATTTGTTGACCTGCCGCCGGAAGGCGAAGACAAGCCCCGGGTAGCTGTTACGCGGTACCTGTGCAATTGCAAACTGACTAACTATACTGATAAACATGCATCAACCCAGGGGATGCCAACACCGGGATTTTCACTGGAGTATTGCAACGGAAGGTTTTCTGCCCGGCTTACCGGCAATGTCGATCTGCAATCAGCCAGCAATCCTTCGGCTAACGTAACCGGCGAAGCAAACGTAATGCTGGGAAAAGATACGGCTGTCAAACTACGCACGCAGGGTAATATTGACCAGTCTACAGTTAGCGGCACGGGGAGCGTATCGGTTGGTAAGACTGAAGGCGCACAAGGGGGCGCTGCAGTAGATGTACACCGTGATCTTCAAAATGACAGAACGCATGTTGATGTTACTCCAAATCTAACTTTACCAGGCGGAAAAAGCATAGGTGTTAAGTTTAGCGATGTTCAGGATAAAAAAGTAAATCCTTCACTTGTCTTTACGGTCCCTATCGGACAGCGGGCTGAACAGAAGTTTTGCCGCGAATGCCGTTGTCCTACATCATATTGCTGTATGAAGGATGTTCCCCCGAGAGATTATGAAGTATCGCGTGAAATTGATGTGGAAGAAATATCGCCATTGCGATATTACTTCGCGCTGGATACGGATAAAGATACGTTGGAGCCAACGCTGAGGGATCAGTCGAAACAACTGCCTGATGAAGTGGAAAGCCGTGTAAAGGCCGGAGCAAAGATAAGTTCGATAGTTGGCTATGCATCACCTGAAGATAACCGGGACAGACCTGTTCCTAACGAAAAGCTATCCATGAGCAGGGCTAAGAAGCTAAAGGATATTCTCGCCAAAAAACTCGGGGCAGGCGTCAACCTGCCCGATCCGCAGGCAGGCGGCGAATTGATGGGGCGGAACGCAAATATTTTGCCAGGCGCCGGGCTCTCGGATGCTATTACCGACGCAGGTTTCAAAGGCCCGGAAGAGTTTTCTGATTTCCTTATCGGGGAAGATATACCTAACAAGCAGCTTGCCGATCAGTTCCTCAAACTGCTCCAGGATGACAGGCTCAAAGATCCATCAGCACGGTTGAGTTTGTTTGGCATTGATGCTGCTTCACCTGCTGCACCAAGACTGCTAAAGGCGATCGACAGTTATATAG
>JBQCEA010000526.1:0-4551 GCA_051960695.1 Mucilaginibacter sp.
TAACCCTTCATGGCAATAATTATCATATCGACCTGCATACAGCCTTGAAGGTGAAAAGAAAATAAAATCAGGTATCCGCAATAAAAAAACCGGACACTATGCTGAACGGTTTTTTTTATTGTATCTCGGCCACTTTAAAAGGCTTTATATCCACGGTTTCCCAAACCTTCTGGGTAATATAAGGCTCGGACTGCTGCCAGGCTAGCAGTTCTTCATCGTTTTCAAATTGCAGCATCATCACCGTACCTATCATGTCGCCGTCGTCATTTAGTATTGCGCCGCCTTTAATATAATTACCATTTGCTTTCATTTCCTTTAAGGCATCAATATGATGTGGCCTCACAGCCATACGGTGTTGTACAGTTCCCTCGTTGGTGTAATCGTAAGCAGTTACCAGGTATTGATTCATGTTTGATCTTGTTAATGCATGGTAAACAAGATAACCAGTATATAGTTCTGTAAATAAGGCTGATTAATGTCTTTATTACACCATATTTTACGGAAATTTGTAGAGCATTGAATAAAAACCAAATAATAACTGTAAAATTTACAATATTTGCCGGATAAGCTTAAATGATGAAAGATAACCTGTACCAGCAGTTCAAAGATATATTTAATAAGAAAGCCGAAAACGCGTATTTCTCACCGGGAAGAGTAAACCTTATCGGTGAGCATATCGACTATAACGGCGGTCTGGTAATGCCATGCGCGATTACTTTCGGCACCTATATTTTAGCTTCTTTAAATAACGATGGTGTCTTCCGTTTCAGGAGCCTAAATTTTGATGATAAACTGGATATTCCTTTACAGGATGGTTATATCAAAACAGGTGAAAGCTGGTTCAATTATCCGCTCGGTGTTATCGACTATTTCCTGAAAGAGAACAATGAGCTGCAAGGTGTTGACCTGTTGTTTTATGGCGATATCCCGATCGGATCAGGGTTGTCATCATCGGCTTCTATAGAAGTAGCTACGGCTTATGCTTTTAATGATCTGTTCAATTTAGGTTATTCCAAACTGGAGCTGGTACAATTGGCTAAAGAAGTGGAGAATGTATTCATCGGCGTTAATTGCGGCATTATGGACCAGTTTGCTGTGGCTTTTGGCGAAAAAGACAAAGCCTTGATGCTGAATTGCGATACACTTGAATACAAAGCGGTTGACAGCAACCTGGGCGAATATGTATTGGCTATTATTAATACGAACAAACCTCGAAAGCTTGCTGAATCAAAATACAATGAACGCGTACAGGAGTGCCAGGCTGCATTAAAAGCGTTGCAGCAGGAATTGGATATTCAATACCTATGCGATATTGATACTGCCACTTTTAACGGGCATAATCACCTGATAACTGATAATACAGTGCTGAAACGTGCTACCCATGTTATCGAAGAAAACGACCGCGTAAAACTTGCCGCTGCAGCGCTGGAAACAGGCGACCTTGGAGAATTCGGCCAATTAATGTACGACTCTCACTATTCGCTCAAAAACCTATATGAAGTAAGCGGCAAAGAACTTGACACTATTGTAGAATATGGCAAAACCAACGATGATGTTGCGGGTGCACGCATGACCGGCGCCGGATTTGGTGGCTGCGCCATCGCCTTAGTAAAGGACAGCGCATTTAATAGTTTTAGCAAAGGCATGATCGAATATTATACCGCCAGGATCGGTTATGCACCATCGGTATATCGCTCGTCAATTGGTGACGGTGTAGGTATATTAAAGCTGATGGCAAATTCCTGAGAAGCTGTTAACTTTACAATCTTCCAACATTTCAACTTTACAACAAGATCGTGCGTAAGTTAAAGTTAGACGAACTCAACCGGGCTTCTGTTTCGGAATTTAAGGCGCAGGACAAGCTGCCTGTCGCCATTGTGCTGGATAATGTGCGCAGTATGCATAACGTGGGCTCTGTTTTCCGTACCTGTGATGGTTTTGCCGTAGAGCAAATCTGCCTATGCGGCATTACAGGTCGGCCACCACACCGCGAGATCGAAAAAACAGCGCTTGGTGCTACCCAATCTATCGACTGGCACTACTATCCTACTCCACTTGAGGCAGTTAACCAGTTACGTAAGGAAGGCTACACCATTGTCGCCATTGAGCAGGCTGAAAAAAGCATTATGCTGAATAATTTCGAGGTTGATACAGATAAAAAATATGCCCTGATATTCGGCAATGAAGTTAACGGTGTAAGTGATGAAGTAATGCAGGTTATTGACGCCTGTATCGAGATACCGCAATTTGGCACCAAACATTCATTTAATATTGTCGTATCTGCCGGAATAGTGTTGTGGGATTTCTTTACACGATTTCAGGATTTAAAAGATTAATAGGATATTTATACTGCTGATCCTGCAACATCACTTAAATCGTTCAATCGTGTCCTCTCTCGCAAAAAAACTTCTTATCAAACCCGGTCATAACTGGCTGCTTTTTAATGCACCTTCAAATTATCTTAACCTACTTGAACCGCTTCCTGAAGGCGTTACAATCCATTTTGAAGCTAAAGGAATTTTTGACGGTGTACAATTATTTGCTAAGAACAGTGACGAGCTTGCAGAAGGATTAAAGACCATCGTTCCCATTTTAAAACCAAATACTATCCTATGGATAGCCTATCCTAAAAAGAGCTCAGGTATTAAAAGTGACCTGGCTATGATGGGCGACTGGAGCCAAACTACGGCCTATGGCTTAGAGCCTGTAGCTGCTATTGCCATTGACGATACCTGGACAGCATCCCGTTTTCGTCCTATTGGTCAGGCAAAAGTATCCAACGTCGGCGCCGATGAGATCAGGCAAAACGAGTCTGGCCAATGGATCGACGTAGATAAAAAGGCCATTATCCTACGCGACGATATTAAACAGGCTTTAGAACAAAGCCCACAAGCCTTAGCCAACTACGAGAAACTCTCCTGGTCTAACCGCAAGGAATACGTACTTTGGATACTCACCGCCAAACAGGAAAAAACGCGAGAGGAAAGATTGGTAAAAATGGTTGAGAAGTTGATTGCGGGGAAGAAAAATCCGGCGGAGAAATAAACCCAAAGCACCATCCCCCCTGTCTGTGTCCCCACAGACAGCCTATTTTGAAAACGTGACTGTAATTGTTGTCAGTGAGGACACTCACAACAGCAGGTTCCTCCCCAATAAAAATAAACCGAGCCGCTTTCGCGGCCCGGCCTCCTTAGGTTTATTAACTGATGTATTAAAGAAATTGCTTGTTTGCTTTTAGCCTACTTCTCAATCACTTATCACAGTCACCAATCCTTATCTCATTAAAATACTTGTTCGTATTGGTTCACAGCATCTTTGCTTTCCAATATGGTATGCCCCATCAGGAACTCATCTACCTTACGTGCGCATTCACGACCTTCTGATATAGCCCACACAACCAGTGATTGTCCGCGGCGTATATCGCCTGCAGCAAATACCTTACTCACATTGGTGCGGTAATTACCCTCTTTAGCTTTAACATTCTTGCGGTCATCCAGATTCACACCCAGGCTATTGATCATACCTTCATGCTGCGGATGCACAAATCCCATCGCCAGGAAAACACGCTGACACTCGATCTCACGCTCAGAGCCTTCGATCTCGGTAAATTTCATCGGGCGCCCCATAATATCAGTTTCCCAGGTTACGTCGGTCACTTTTAAAGCTCTCAGGTTGCCGTTAGCATCGCCTAAAAACTCTTTCGTGTTGATACCCCAATATCTTTGGCAACCCTCCTCATGGCTGGTTGTCGTCTTCAATATCATTGGGTACGAAGGCCAGGGCATGCTTTGGGTACGGTCGACCGGCGGCTTCATCATTACCTCAAACTGGTGGATGGATTTCGCACCCTGCCTGTTTGAAGTACCTACACAGTCAGAACCGGTATCGCCACCGCCGATTATCACCACATCCTTACCTGTTGCTAATATATCTTCAGCATCGAATTCGATACCGCTAACGCGTTTATTTTGCTGCTTCAGGAAATCCATTGCGAAATAGATACCTTTTAATTCCCTGCCCGGGATAGGCAAATTACGCGGAATGGTTGAGCCACCAGCCAATACTACAGCATCATGGCTGCGTACCAACTCATCAGCTGCTATATCCTTACCTACCTCAATATTACATTTGAACACTACACCGTCTTCCTCCATTACTTGCACACGACGTTCAACAACCCATTTTTCCAGCTTAAAATCGGGAATACCATAACGCAGCAAGCCTCCCGGTTTATCGTCACGCTCAAACACGGTAACTGCATGACCAGCCTTGGCCAATTGTGCCGCGGCGGCCAAACCTGCAGGCCCAGAGCCCACTACTGCTACCTTTTTGCCTGTTTTAACCAGCGGAGCAGTCGGTTTCACAAGGTTCTTCTCGTAAGCGATCTCAATGATATGTTTTTCGATCTCCTCAATAGTTACGGGCGGTTTATTGATACCCAACACACATGCTGATTCGCAAGGAGCCGGGCATATCCTGCCTGTAAACTCAGGGAAATTATTGGTTGACGATAATATTTTATATGCTTCTTCCCAGTTTTTACGATAAACT
>JBQCEA010000527.1:0-4459 GCA_051960695.1 Mucilaginibacter sp.
GGTCGCTTTTTGATAATCTCCAGAACTTTTTCGGGTTCGACAACTTCAAAGGAGAGCAAGAAGCGATCATCACTAACATCCTCGCCGGAAATGATACGTTTGTGATAATGCCGACAGGCGGGGGCAAATCTATGTGTTACCAGTTGCCTGCATTAATGAGCGACGGAACAGCAATCGTTATTTCGCCGCTGATCGCATTAATGAAAAACCAGGTTGATCAGTTAAGGGCTTTCGGAGGCTCGGATAGTATTGCACATTTCTTAAATTCATCATTGACCAAGGCCGAAACAGCAAGAGTAAAAGAAGATGTGCTGAGCGGTAAAACCAAGTTGCTGTATGTAGCTCCGGAATCGTTAACGAAACAGGAGAATGTTGATTTCTTGCGTCTTAACCAGGTGTCATTTGTAGCGGTTGATGAGGCACACTGTATATCTGAGTGGGGCCATGATTTCAGGCCGGAATACCGCAAAATACGCCAGGTTATCAGTAATATCGGTGATGATATTCCAATCATCGCATTAACAGCCACTGCAACGCCTAAAGTACAGCAGGATATCCAGAAGAACCTGCAAATGAATAATGCCACGGTTTTCAAATCATCATTTAACCGCTCAAACCTGTTTTACGAGGTTAAGGCCAAAAGAAATGTGATCAAGGAGATCGTTAAGTTCGTTAAACAAAACACAGGTAAATCGGGAATTGTATATTGCCTCAGTCGTAAAAAAGTAGAAGAAGTTGCCGAAGTGCTTAACCTAAATGGTGTAAAAGCTTTGCCATATCATGCCGGGCTTGACTCGAAAGTTCGTGCTGATACTCAGGATAAATTTCTGATGGAAGATGTGGACGTAATTGTGGCAACTATCGCATTCGGTATGGGTATAGATAAACCGGACGTGCGCTATGTGATCCACCATGATATGCCAAAGAGTATGGAAGGTTACTACCAGGAAACCGGTCGGGCAGGGCGTGATGGTGGTGAAGGCGTATGTGTGGCATTTTATTCGGAAAAGGATATCGATAAGCTTCAGAAATTTATGAAGGATAAACCGGTTTCTGAACGCGAGATCGGTACCCAGATATTGAAGGAAGTAATTGATTATGCTGAGTCCTCTGTATGCCGTCGTAAACAGCTGCTGCATTATTTCGGTGAAAACTTTAATGAAGCCGGATGCAATAATATGTGCGATAACTGCTGCTCGCATAAAGAACATTTTGATGGTGAAGAGCAGCTCCATAAAGCTTTAAGCCTGATCAAAAAGTTAGGTGAGAAGTTTGATGACGAGCATATTATAAGCGTTTTAATGGGCAACGATAACCCGCAGGTGCATAACTATGAACATCACCTGCTGGATGAATTTGGTTCAGGTAAAGCAGACGGCGAGAACCTTTGGAAATCGCTATTTAGACAAGCTTTACTGAATAATTTCCTGTCAAAAGACATTGATCAGTATGGTTTACTGCGGCTTACCAAGACAGGGATAAACTTCCTTGATAATCCGCATAGCATCCGTTTCATCATGAACAGGCCTATGGGTGCTACTGATGACGATGATTCAGAAGACGGACCAAAACAGGGTGGAGGCGCGTTGGATACGGAATTGCTGCAGATGTTAAAAGACCTGCGCAAGAAAATAGCCAAACAAAAGGGCCTTCCGCCGTTCGTTATTTTCCAGGACCCTTCGTTGGAAGAAATGTGTACGCACTATCCGATTACCACCGAAGAGCTAAAACAAATATCAGGTGTTGGGGCGGGAAAGGCGATGAAATTTGGTGCGCCGTTCATTGACCTGATCAAGAAATATGTTGAGGATAATGACATCGACAGGCCGGTAGATATGGTGATCAAAAGTGCTGCTAATAAATCAGCGCTTAAGGTGTATATCATTCAAAATATCGACCGTCACCTGAACCTGGAAGATATTGCTGCCTCTAAGGGGTTGACGTACGAAGAAATATTGCGTGAAGTAGAGTCTATAGTTAACTCAGGAACCAAGCTCAACCTTAATTACTTTATAGATGAAGTAATTGACGAAGATAAGCAGGAAGAAGTATTTGATTACTTTAAGTCAGCAGAGATCGACTCAATCGATGACGCACTGGTTGAATTAGGGGCAGACGACTATACCCGTGAAGAAGTGCAGTTAATGCGCATCAAGTTTATGTCGGAAATGGGAAATTAATGAACCCAACACTAACCACATTTAAAAATAAAGAAAGAAGCTGTTTCGGAAATGAGGCAGCTTCTTTCTTTTAAGGGAAGATCTAATCTTTCTTTAAATAACCGAAAAGACCATGGGATTCGTCGTTCGGTCCGGCAGTAAAGTAGAGCGGGTCGGTCGGGTTACCGCCAGGTGCATTGCCTTTCAGGAAATCGATCGCCCACAGCCCGTCAATGGTTAGTGGCATGCCATTGTTTTGCAACTAGCCTACAAAATGGCCGCCCATATTGAAGATATTGATCCTACCATCCCCAAAGTTTCCGATCAGTATGGAAGGGCCATCATTGTCTGCGAAACCCGCTGGTGCAAGGGCTATGCCCCAGGGTGAGTTAAGTGACCCTTGGCTTGCAAACCGTTTCACTAAAATGCCTTTTGGAGTAAAAATATCTACATAGCCATTGCCAGGCCCAGCCTCATCATCCATGTCGTCCGGTGCTTTTAGTTTAGCATAGGTTACATAAAGATTACCGCCAATGTTCTGAATATTGAATGGCCCAAAGCCCGCAGGTATACCCGGATCTGCAAAAGGTTTATCGGTAACATAAGTAAAATTTTTATCAAAAACATCGATTTTGCCGCCTCTGAAATTAGTTACATAAAGGAAGTTAGCTGTGCCGTCATTAGCTATCGTAATGCCTTTATAAACAGCATTTGATGACGATCTGTTGGCCACTGTAACCGCCGCATTCCCTGAACTCCACGCTGCAATTATTCCTTCCTCGCTTGCGAAGATGAATTTATTTCCACCAAAATCAGGAGTTGAGTTAGCCACCATTCCCGACGGTGCCCCCGGCTGGCCTGCTGTAAGTGATGGGATAGTAATAGGGGCCCTTAATTGCTGACCTGAGTTATCATAGATCAAACTGAGACCCGAGTGATTGGCAGATATCCATATAGGCCCACCGGGAAATGCTGCCAAGCCCCACGCATTGAGCAGGTTGGCGTCAATTCTGCCGGCATTATATCCCGCAGTATCAGCTACAAGATTTGTTTGATTAATGTTGAATATATGGGGCATGTTGTGATCTTTCTTGCATGAATAAAAGACCATAAACAGGACAAGCCCCAGGCACATTCCTTTAGCACAACTAAGATTTTTCATAATCATAAGTTTTAATTTGTTAATATTCGTTTGCTTTTAATTTGGTAATAGTCTATACCATATCGCTTAGATCGAAAGAAAATGTAGTTGTGCTATAGTCGTCACGAATGGCTTGAGAAAAGGGTTGCCTTGATCAATAAAAAAAGCCGGTTCAAAACCGGCTCTTCTATTTTATATAGGAATGGCAGACGCAATGCATTGTCGTCTGCCATTATTTATAATACGGTGTGTGATTATCCAGGAAGGCCTTCTCAGTTGCGGTATATTTGTCGTTTATGTCGTTCCTGCCATTATTCAGATTATTGTTTACCTGGTTGTAATTTTGTACGGCTGCATTCATTTCACCAACCGCTTTGTTATAATTGTCCACTTCGTCTTTGGTCAACTGATTTTGAGGTTTAGCGCTTATGACATTTTTCAGCTTATTAAAGTTTTCTTCTTTCATAAAATAATCCGTGTAAACAGGTGCCTGCGTTTCGGCTTCTGTTTTATAAAAATTCAAGGCATCTTTAACAGCATAGATCATTGAGTTATCATTGTCAAAAGCATGTATAGTATCTAAAACGGCAAGGCCTTCGATCGCATATTTGTCAAGAGCGCTTTTAGCTTGTTCTATTTTGGTCACATTCTTTTCGTTAACAGCTTGCGTTAGCTGGTTCTCTTCCCAGTTACACTTATAAAACAGCAGATAAAGCTTGTCATGATATCTGCTTACCTTGCCAGTTTGTTCCATCTTATCGCTTAGTTCGGTATGTTCTGATACCAATGTCACATTATACCTGGCAGCAAAGCTTTTTTCGGCTTGAGCGATCCTTTTGTTACCCACTTCCAGGCTATCATTTGTGGCTTCCTGCAACAAAAGATAGGCTTGCATTTCATCATAGCTTCTTTCAGCTATATCTTCCATATTCACAATGTGGACATAATCATCATTAAATATCTTATAGCAGAGCTGTACAAACTGCAGGCTGCTTTGCTTGAGTGAATTATCACCTTTAAAAGCCGGAAGATTATTGATGGTTGTTTGGCAGGTAAGGATATTGTATACCGCGTTGTCGCGCATCTTTTCTATTTTTCTTTTACGGCTACTGTGTGCGGCTGCGCTAATATAAGCCATATATGCCTTGTCCATATTGAT
>JBQCEA010000528.1:0-3139 GCA_051960695.1 Mucilaginibacter sp.
GCGGAGCGGAGTTGTTTGGCAGCAAATTTCGGAATTTTAATTGATGTGAGCGTAAAATCTAAGACTTACGAAGTTTTAAAAACTTCGTAAGTCTGTTTACTGCGTTAGTCCGGATTTGCAATTAGGAAATAGTCATCTTTTGGAAGATGAATTTGTTTTAGGCTGGCTTATGCTATTTTTTTTTCATAATTTTTTCCCATTCGGCCTTTGTAAAAATTTCCAGAGATTCATCGTCAAAGTGCCATGCAGATACATAATCAGCAGAGACCACAAAACTGATCACCCACGTGTTCTTGTCCTTCCATAATTTAAATGCACAAATATCTGTCGCAGTAATAAAAGGACTTGTTTCGCCTAAATGTTGGTGTGCGGATGCTTTTATTGCCTCTTTACCGCCATTTCCTAGGGGAATAAGATTATTATGAAGCTTTACTTTATTAACTATATCATTGTCTTTGTTAAAATTGATTAGGTAATCATTTCCTAATAATACTTCATCCGGTGATGTTTGCGCAGTGATGACATATACTTTTTTTGCCCCATTTTTTATAATAGGAACAAGATTTAAACTGGTATTTTGATAAAATTTAAAAAGCGTGTCGTTTAAAACAGCTTGCGCAGCTTTTGACCTGATTGTATAGAACTCTTTTTCAATTTCGGTAAATTTTCTGGTTGTGGTGTCTATGCTGTATTTAGACGAGTCTAAGCCATCGTCGAATTTAACCGTCGCGATTACTACCGGATTGTCATTCTTAGAAAAAAAGATAGTGGTCATTCCTTTTTTACTCTCATAAGAAAAATATCCACCAGATAGAAGCTTCTTCCCCGCGAACCTGGAGGCAAAAATCTGTGTACCATGCCCTGATGCCCATTCAGAATGATAAAGCGTTTCCCCCTCTGCGTTAATGCTATCAGCAATCCGTTTCAGCCTATTTTCTTGTGCTATTGCATTTTGCGCGAGTATAAAGAGGGTAATCAATATTAGTAGCTTTTTCATTTATATAGAAAAGAGTAATAAATATTTTATGAATATAAACAACCTTGCGAATTTTTTATCACGCGCCACCAATACTTACGTTAGTCCGGGATTTGCAATCCGGACTAAACAAGCCACAGATTTGCAATCTGCGATTATCTTCTTACAACGCGGATTAAAAATCCTTTCCTATCTTGGTCGAGGATTACAAATCCCGACCAACGGAGGATAGTGACAAAATGATCAACGAGCTTAAAAAAATCGCCCCCTATTTAAAACACAATTCCTCGCATTAGTCCGCATTTGCAATCCGGACTAAAACAAGCTACAGATTTGCAATGTGCTATTACCTTCTTACAATGCGAATTACAAATCCTTTTCTATCTTGGTCGAGGATTACAAATCCCGACCAACGAAGGAAGATTACAAATCCAGACCCGTGAAGGCACTCTTGCAACCTAAACAATGACATGAAAAGGAAATCTCTATTAATACTTATACCTATACTGATAATAGTCTCATTTATCTGTTATGTTGCAAGAATCGTTCATAAAATGAATCAAACCAACAAAGAAGATGCAAATACCAATACGTTAATCATTCCCCCGGATTATTTAAAATTATTTGCAGACACTAATGGATTAACGTTAAACAAAACCATCGTAAGCAGATCAAGGAGTGCAATTTCACTGTTTGACTATGACAAGAAATTTAGTATATGTGTATATAAAATCGATTCATTAAATAAAACACCACTAAACAGTTTAGTAGAAGAAACTTATGTAGACAGAGATATGAGTAATGGCCTCCCGTACCATTTTGCTAATGACGATGATCATTATGAAATACTTTATAAGTCCGGATTTCCGGAAAAAATTTCGGGAATCTATTTGAATTTATTTGGAAATAAGACGCTTACCATAGAAAAGAATGACTCAATAGCATACTATTATTCCAAATCCGACAATTTTTACATTAAATATAATTTAAATGGCCCGGATGATTTTTTTGGGAGAGTAAAGTCTCAATTTGAAGGTGTTAAAATTCCAATTGAAATTATGTTTAGACGACATAAAAACAATTTGTATCTAATTCTTTTAACCCGAAATGATGGTTTGGACATTTTGCCTGGTACGCTTTCGAAGTTATTACGATAATAAAAGACTATGAAGCCTGTTTTACAATGTTGATCAGCGAGCAAACTGCCAACTGTTACTTTAAACCGCCACTCACACCCTCACCTCCGGCACATAACCTGCCCGAAAAGTATTCACAAACGACTTTGGCGTTAATATCGTTATTGTTTCCACTTTAGGCAGCGGCTTCTTTTCGCCATAGCCAAACGGCGACCATTCGTAAATTACCTCCCGGAAGATTACATGCGGCTTACCGCCGATCTCGATAAAAGTTCCATCAGGTAATGTATTCAGATTCTCCTGATGTTTTACTTTTGAGCCGTCGTGGTTGAGGCGCTCACGATGCAGGATTTCATCGATCTTTTGTATTGAGATCTTTTCATCAAAACCATATTCGGAGTTGCCCTTCAGCCAGAAAGATTTAAACCGGTTATAATCCTGCCTGCGGCATTCAAAACATGGCCGGTGACCGGCCGCAAAAGCCGTTGCTTCGTCGAAAAAGAACAGTTCGGTATAGCGATGCGGTGCCATAACCGTTCTTTTTCGCCCGCGAAATTCGAGCACACAGGTTATCCAGGCTTTTAATTTATAAGGCCGTAAAAGATTTTGATTTTCGTCGTGCAATATCCCGCGGTTACCCATCCAGTTGCCGCGGGCGCTGGTTATAATGATATTGCCGTATGGATCAACACGGTTTTGAAGCATGGGGTAAGTTGATTGAGTTGACTAAGTTAAATGGTTGATTGTGTTATTTCAGATCAACCTTTTAACTTTCAAACATTACAACCTTACAACAATCTAATTGAAATGTTTGTCATCCGGTTCTGGCAAACTCGTGTAAACCAGGTGTTCATGATGTTCACGGCTGTTCATGCGGTGAACGTGAACAGCGCCAGCAGGCACAAGTCTGCCAATCCTTAAACCAGCATTCAAGACTTGCGCCCACGGGCTAATCGAATTCCGAAATCGTAAATCCGAAATCCGAAATCAGATATGTATTGCCCGGTTATCCGTCGCAGCCAAACAA
>JBQCEA010000529.1:0-3336 GCA_051960695.1 Mucilaginibacter sp.
CGATGAACAGAAATAATATGGCACCCAAAAAGCCCATATTCCTTGACTGCCATGTTGCAGATGTTGGTGTCACAGCATAGCGGACAGGGCGTGCCTTGCGGTTTAAGGTTGTAAGTATGATAGCATACAGGGTATGCACTAAAATACAGATGTACAATATGTAAGCAACTACTTCAATAGGCGGAAAATGCGTCAGGAAGTTAGCATACATATTGAAAGCATAACCGCTGTCATTTTTAAACAACAGAAGGTTACCGCCCAGGTGCACTATCAGGAATGTACATAGAAACAGGCCCGTTAAAGCCATTATCAGCTTTTTGCCCAGCGAGGAGTTAAAGGTTTCCTTAAATTCACTCATTATGAATTGATTTATTGGGCAAAAGTATTTATTAAATACTAAATGGAAATGTGTATATAGCTATTAAACATTTATTTAGAAACATTCTAAAAAAAGTTGAGCCGTTTATTGAGTTAAATGGCTGGATAAGTTTAACTTAATAACTCAATTCAACTTTCAGCTAGCCAATAGCAACCACTTTATCCTTTAGCACGCCAAATATCTTGTCAGATTTTTGATGCCTGATAGCAACCCTGCCCGTAAACCTGCCGAATGAAGGAAGTATAGCTTGCTTTTTACCGAATGCGAAGCAAGGCAAGGTAATGCTTTGTCTGCCCTTGCCTGAAAGGTGCACGCCCGGATGAATATGCCCGCAAAAAGCGTAAGCATCTGTGGTTTCAAGCTGCTCTTCAGTTAAAGGATGATGCAGCATCAGGAATGGCCCCATCTGTAATTCATAATGGAGATAGACGTTTAATTCCAAATAATGCTTATCATGAATAATGTCATGATTACCTCGAATGAGTAGTATTTCCAGCTTTTTGTTTTGATACCGCCACATTCTGAACCATTCCCAATCGGCATTCATATCACTATGGAACAGGTCGCCTAAAAAGATGAGTTTGGAAGGCTTATATTCATAGATCAGGTCTGAAAGTTCCGACAAGTCGGTTTGCTCCATATCACGCGGAACAGCGATCCCGGCCTTGCGGAAATGCCCAACTTTGCCCAGGTGTACATCGGCAGCTATCAGGGCTTTTTCCTGCTTCCAGTAAATGGCTTTTTGTGGTAGTAAGATCAGGTCCTGCCCCAGCAGGTTAAAATCGAGTCCGGCACTCATCGTCATGGGCACAAAGATATTGAATTTGACGAGTGTGAACTGATAAACAAAACCATTAGCCCAACGGTTATATCTATCCATTCGCACAGAAAATGAAAAGGATATTTGTAGTAGCAGCCCTTACTGCTTCCGTTAATTGCGCCATCGGCCAGATCCATACCAAACAGCCGGACACAAGCTACAAAAAGTTGGTCAATGTTAACTCGCCTACGGCTTTCCGGATGAAGTACGACGACCTGTTCAGAAGAAATGCTGATGCTTCCATCTCCCCGATATTACCGATCCAGATCAATGGGGAAATGGTCAGTACCTCAACAAGAATATCAACGGGTATTGCTTACGGAGGCGTTAAATTAGGTGAATACACCGGGCATGACATGATGGTTGACACCGTGCATGGCGTAGTTATTATCCGCAAGATACTCTAAAACATCACCTAAACGAAAAAACCCGGCTTTTGACCGGGTTTTTTTAAATCAATTATCAGCTATTATTCGCCTTGCGAGAACACGTTGTTAAACGCTGTTCCGTCAGGATAGTAACCTGTAATAATCAGGTTGCCGTTTTTACCAGCGCTAATAGCATTGCTTATATCGTCGGTATTATTAACCGGCTGTTTATTAATGCTGGTGATAACTGAACCAACAGGTATCTGGGTATCATCGAACAATAATCCCGGACGAACCTGGGTTACCACAACGCCATGGTTAATGTGGAATTTAGATTTTTCAGCAGATGTTACGCTTCTGAAGCTTGCACCAAGTTTGTTATACAATTCATTTGATGATCTGCTTGCTGTACGGCGGCCAAGATTACCGGCATCTGCTTTAAGGGTAACCGAAACATTGCGTTCGCTGCCATCATGTAATACAGAAAGATCGATCTTATCACCAGGAGCTAAACGCGCTACTGCTTCCTGCAGATCTGATGATTCATAAACGGTTTTACCATTTACTTTGGTGATGATATCACCGTGTTTTAAACCGGCTTGCTCTGCACCACTGCCTGCTGCAACGTCATTGATGTATAAGCCGGTGGTTTGGCTGATATGTAATGACTGTGCCGCATCTTCGTTAAGTTCACTGAAGCTTACGCCAAGGTAACCGCGTTTAACAGCGCCATATTTTTCAATATCGTTCAATACCTTGCGTGCCAGGTTGATCGGGATTGCAAAGCCATAACCTTCGTAAGAACCGGTCTGTGATGCAATAGCCGAATTAATACCGATCAGTTCGCCACGTGCATTTACCAATGCGCCACCGCTGTTACCCGGATTAATAGCCGCGTCAGTTTGTATGAATGATTCGATAGCAGAATTCAACTTTGGCTGACCACCCTGGCGCTGCATGTGCATACGGCCAAACGGGGTCATCTGATCTTCTTCACCCTGGTCTTCACTGCCAATGATACCGATGTTACGGCCTTTAGCGCTGATGATACCAGCGGTTACTGTTGAAGTTAACCTGAAAGGGTTACCTACAGCTAACACCCATTCACCAACTTTTACGGCATCGGAGTTACCAAATTTTACAATTGGCATGTCGTGACCATTGATCTTGATCAGTGCAAGATCAGTATTTGGGTCGGTACCGATCACTTTAGCAGTATAGTAGTGGTGGTCATTAGTGGTAACCTCGATCTTGGTGGCTTTGTCAACCACGTGATTATTAGTAACGATATAGCCATCAGGAGAGATAATTACACCAGAACCTGATGCCATTTGAGGTGCCTGTGGTGCCATGCGCTGACCGAACATGTCGCCAAACAGTTGCTGAAACTGGTCTTGTGCGCCATTATTCTCTTGTGCTGCATAAGTGGTGCGGATATAAACTACGGCCGGCGTCACTTCTGCAGCTGCCTGCGTCAGATCCACCTCGCCCGCCGACGATAAGTTGGATGGAGGTAATGGGTTGTTTGCAAAATAAACTTTTTGTTTTTCATCAAGGCTCATATTATCGGCATACTTCTGCTCGATAACCTTGTATGTGCCCAAAGCAAGGGCACCGCCCAGGAAGGCGGTTAAAACTGTTAAACCAAACTTTTTCATTTTATTATTTATTTATTTTTTATGCTCTGTTAAAGCCGCTACACTTTACAGTGTTCAAATTTAATACCATATAGACGTTAGAATCAATGTTAAGTTATCCGTATTTTTGTT